>NZ_MCUF01000017.1:0-56099 GCF_002873615.1 Shewanella sp. 10N.286.51.B7 | reverse complement strand
ATTAATGTTTTTTATTAATGTTGATATCAACCTAACTATCTGTATGCATGTGTTTTTTTAACTTCATGTGTTTTTTGTGGCTGGTTGTATAAATATTCCTGCTTTATTTAGATGGATTAATGCGCTATTTCATCTAAATAAAATCAATTTAATACCCCTTAGGAGGTATGTCTTTTGTAGGTAAAAATTTGAAGTGTGACAAGTAATTAGCTTTGCTTTGGTTATGGTCACATTAATACTGTAAAGCCCTGTCGTGATTAACTTGTTGTGATATTAATTGTTTTAAATTAATTAGATTTTTTAATTTTGAAAGTTTGATTGATGTATTTGGTAAGTGAGATGAACAGATGTATTTATCAAATTATAAATAATAATAATCCCATTGAGGAATGATGATGAAATTAAGAAAAATAGCTGTCGCAGTAATGCTAACAACTGCTTTTACCGGTTACAGTGTGGCGGGCGAAGTCGATTTATATAAAAGTGAAAACTGGCAAAAAACTTTCCCAGAACAATATAAAACTTGGGCCGAAACTGAAGAAACTACACCAGCTTCAGGTGAATTAGATGATTTATTAGCAAGCAACCCTAACTTAGTCAGCGCCTGGGCAGGTTATGGTTTCGCTAAAGACTACAATCGTGCTCGTGGTCATCACTTTGCATTAACTGATATCGTTAAAACATTACGCGTTGGTCACCCAATGGTAGGCCATGACGGTAAGATGGTTGGTGAAGCAATGGCGGCAAGCTGTTGGTCTTGTAAAACACCTGATGTCGCTCGCATGTATGACGAAGTCGGCGAAGGCAAGTTTTCAGACAATGCATGGTCAACTTGGGGCCACGAGATGTCTAACACCATCGGTTGTGCTGATTGTCATGAATTAGGCAAAGAAGAGATTCGTTTAAGTCGTCCATACACCGACCGCGCTATGAAATCGATTGGTAAAGACTTCGATAAGCAAGACGCCACAATGCAGGCCAGTCAGACGTGTGCTCAGTGTCACGTTGAATACTACTTCGACGGTACCGATGAGAAGAAAGTTAAATACCCAATGGATTACTGGGTACCTGGTGTTAATACAGACTATAAAGAGTTTGTAGGCTACAAAGGAACTGACGGTTTATATGAAGGTTTTGCAGCTGAAGCACAACTGGCTTACTTTGATAAGCGCGGCTTTAAAGATTGGACCAATGCTGTTTCTGGTGCACCAATGATTAAAGCGCAACACCCAGAGTTTGAAAACATGCTTGATCGTACTGAGCATGCAATGGATAGCCATTTAGAGTTTGGTTGTACAACTTGTCATATGCCTAAAGCTGAAAATGAAAAGGGCGGCAAGTACTCTAATCATAAAGTGACGTTTGAAGCTGAAACATTACCATCAAGCTGCCAAAGCTGTCATGAAGCAGAAGACTTCAAAGAAATCCTTGATGAGCGTAAAGCTGAAATCAATAAGCTACGTTTTGAAGCTGACGGCACAGATCCACGTTTGACTGAAGTGCACTTTAAAGCGCAAGCAATCTGGTCAGCGAATGGTATTGAAGGTTTAGAAGCTGGTAAAGGCATTGCAGTGGCGAAAGGTAACTACGAAGCCGCATTGAAAACTAAATCAGTACTATCTGGCGAAATGAACAGCTTACTGACCAAAGTGAGAAATGCTCAGTGGTTCTGGGATAGTGCAACAGCATCACATGGTATCCATGCTCATAACCCTGCAGAAGCCATCCGTTTGTTAGAGAAATCTAACGATATTTTAGATACTGCAATTACTGAAGCTGATGCATTACTGAAAAAGTACGCACCAGAATACAAGTACGATGCCACTAAATACGACACTAAAGCGAAAGTTCAGCCTCTTGTTGGTTTAGACCTTGAAGCAATGAAAGCGTCAAAAGAGCTATTCATTGAAAAGCGTGTAGAAAAAGAATGGCCAGTAGAGCTTAAGTAATTCAGTTACTGACGCTTTAATGAATCAGTGCGATTTGAATAAATAGACTCTCCACTATCACCGTTCAAATCTGTCACTGTGGCAGCAAAATGCCAGTCGATGTTCATCGACTGGCATTTTTTATAAGTAAAACCTTATTGGAGAATGTTTATTATTCGCAATTTGCATCATACGCAATGTGCATCATACGCAATGTATACCATACGCGATGTGCATAAAGATTCGCTTGGTCATTGAAGTCGTTAATAGCGCTATCATCAGTGGGCTAAATCAGTAAAATAGACTTACCTCTTATCAATGCGATATATCATTTTGAAGGTTCAACACATTACCATTGCTTTACCGTCACTTATTCACCGAATAGGACGGGACAGTGTTAATCAAGCGAAAGTCATTTGCGCTCAATATCAATGTGAACTTAAACGAGTAAGGCGCTCCAGAAACTGGACGCTTGTAGGCGATGCTATCAATGTGCAAACCATAGGAGTGTCGCTTAAAACCAATGATTCAATTACTTTTGCTTATCTGATTAAGAAAATCGATATCGGTTTAATTGGCCATGAAGATAAACTTGAAACCTTAACGCAAAAATTACAACGGCTTATTACTCAAACGCCTAATATTACCCTAGCTGAATTGATGCAATTAACCGATTGTACTGAAGTTGAAGCCCGCACAGCGCGATTTGAGACTGATATTTGGTAGATATGATGATTAAGCAGATTATTAAGTGTTGTTATATATGTACTTATACATACTTTTTGCTTTAAAATTAAACACTTATTTGAGCTTCTACTCCCATCTATTATTCCCAATAACGCCTGTTGTTAACCCCTCTGTCACTGGTTGTTTATTACGTTCATTGAATGGCATTAATTAGGCTATTTATCATCAAAGCTAAGCCTGATGCTTATTCCTTTGTGTGTCGACAATGTCTTTAGTATCACCATTATTCCCAGGTATATCGTGCATCTCTAATTTAAATCACAATAGATTTGAATCAGTTGCTCAATAGCTGTCTATACTTGCTTACGAGCCATTATTTTGCTTGGTTTTGTATTTTGAACTTAGGTATTTTGGACTTAGGTAATTTGCTTCTCTTAGGCTCATTTCTTTATTTGAAAATGAATCTTAACGATATTTACTCATCAGGTAACTTTAGGAGAGTTAGGTATGAAACAGTGGGAATTATCCCGACGGGACTTCATGAAAAAGTGCGTTATCGGTGGGGTAACTGTTTATAGTGCACCGATGTTATTGCAACAGCAAAGTGCAATGGCTAAAGGTGTTGCTTCTTCACTGGCTGAAACTTGGTATCAAGATGGCAAGCCTGCATTTCGATTTGATGCGATAGAAAAAATCACTGGCGAGAAAATTTACGGTCGTGATTATCGCGCAAAAGATATCCCGTCTTGGCCAGACACTCAGCATCATGCTTTTATTGTGCGAGCTCACATTGCCGATAAAGTGTATCAAGGCCTCGACCTCAGTGTTATTCCTAAAGATCTGATGCCTTACAAAATTATTACAGCTGAAGATTTAGAGAGTAATGATCTAAAGTTACCGCCTTTTTACGGTGATAATATGCTGCTTAAAAAAGGCAGCGCGCCTGATTATTTAGGCCATGAAGTGGCCATTTTATTATTTAATGATTTTGCTCAGTTTTTAAAAGCCAAAATGATGCTGCAATTTCATGAGCATTTTGTGCAATATGGCCCAGAAACCGTGCCTTATAATGCTGCCTCAAAACAACCTTATGCTGGCTGGCGGATTGTCCGTGAAGAGTCAGCTAAAGGCTCCCAAGATGATGATATCTACAGTACATATCATTCGGGGCAATTTTTCCCTAAATATGAGGGGCAAAAATTGCTTTGGCCTAACCCAGTAAAAGACAGTGATGATATTGGCGAGCGAGGGATGTATCTTGCGCAGACCCTTCGTCAAGAGATGACATCTAACGATGATTGGTTTGTATTAAATAAACAATACAAAACGCAATCGATTGAACCGATGATGTTAGAACCAGAAGCCTACAACGGCTTTTTCGATAAAAAAAGCCAAACTTTACACGTGGTAATAACGACACAGTCCCCCCAAGATTTTTATCTTCAAGCTGGCAAGGTACTCAGTGAAAGCCCATTAACCCAATCGATTAAAAATCTTGTGGTTCATTCTCCTTATATTGGAGGCGGGTTTGGCGGTAAAGACCATACTATTTTTCCGTATTACGGCATGATTGCATCGATTTTTGCAGATGCTCCGGTAAGACTGGCCAATAATCGATTTGAGCAATTTCAGTCAGGACTTAAGCGCCACCCGTTCCATTTTACTAATCAGTTAGCATTTGATAAGTCGAGCCTTAAACTCAAAGGTTTAGTGGCAGACATGATCTTAGATGGTGGTGGTAGAGAGAATTTTTCCTCATCAGTTGCCATGGTGGGAGCGAGTGCTATTCAAGGCATTTATTACATTCCCAGAAATGATATTGTGGCGACCTGTTTACCATCATATTTGCCTACGGCTGGTTCAATGCGAGGTTACGGTTCTTTGCAATCAATGGCATCTATAGAAATGATGTTTAACGAAGCAGCAGATGAAATGAAGGTGGATCCTTTCAAACTTCGCCGCGTCAACGCCATGGTTAATGGTGACAAAAATACCCAAGGCTCGGTGCCACTTGAAAATATTCGCTACCAAGAAATGCTCGATTTGGCTGAAAAACATGAAATGTGGCAAAACAGACAAGCCAATAAAACCAAGTTTGACCAAGCCAATCCAGATAAATCAATGGGCGTTGGTTTTGGTTTTGTCAGTAAAGATTACGGCACTGGCTCTAATGCTCCGTCCTCCTATGTTGGTGTAACGCCAGATGGAAAAGTGGTGGTGAAAGTGTTCTCTGTTGAAATGGGTACAGGTACTGATACTTCTCAGGCCTGCTTAATTTCAGAATACTTGGGCTCAGCAGCAGATAACCTTGATATTGCACAAATAGAAGTGTTTGATGCATTGGAGATTTTTGATGATGCTAGCCCGTATATAATGAGCCAAGAACATCAAGACAAAATGGCAAAAAATCCACGTTGGACCCCTATGGTCGTATCAGCATCATCAGCAAGCCAATCAGCTTTTTTTCAAAGTCATTCGACTAAATATGCAGCCAAAATTTTATTTGAAGAGTCATTGTTTATGGCCGCAAAAACGATATGGGAAAAGCAAGGATCTAGCGGTATCACCATTACCGATGTGAGCTGGCAAGGTGGCCAATTGCATGCTAAAGATGCTGAGCCTTTATCACTGTCTATCATATGTAAGAAAGCGCACGCCGAAGGCATGATAACGGGTGTCATGACCCATGGTTTTAATCGTTGGCAATGGGCAACAGCAAAATTTGAACTTAATCAGCAGCAAAAAGAATACCCACTAGATGCCATCGCATTGGAATACGGCATCGGCGCCAGTGACGCAGTAAAAGCTAAGCAAAATAAACAGGGCTTTGTGGTGCAAGAAAGACAAGCTGTCAATTATCCAGAAGTAAAGCTCAATAGCGCGATGGTACGTTATTACACTCCTTGTTTAACTATGGTAGAACTTGCTGTTCACAAGGTCTCTGGCGAAGTTGACATTCTTAGAACGCACACATGGATAGAACCTGGAAAAGTGCATGTACGGGAATTAGTTGAAGGACAAATTGAAGGTGGGCTTACCATGGGGATAGGCCATGTACTTCATGAAGCATTACCACAAGATAATACTGGCGCGGGTAATGGGGAGTGGAACATTGACCGTTATAAAGTCCCGTTTGCCAAAGACAATGGTGTGTGGACTCTTGACTACACGCTCCTACCGACTATTGATGGAAGTGATGAATCAAAAGGCTTAGCTGAAGTGGTGATGATCCCAATTGTTCCCGCGGTTGTTGAGGCGATTTATCAAGCCACTGAAAAACGTTTCTACCATTTACCTATTACAGCTAAAGATATTTCGGAGGCCAATGCATGAGCACGTTAAACTTAACCATCAATGGTAAGCAATATGGGCCACTTGAGATAGACCCAGGCATGCCAATGGTCAACTTTTTACATGAGTACCTTAACCTTACTGGGACTAAATTTGGCTGTGGCGAAGGTATTTGCCATGCTTGTGTGGTGATTGTAGATAATGATGATGGCACCTCAAGCACTAGGCGGACTTGTATTGCAAATGTCATGCTTTTTAATAACCTGAATATTAGAACCATTGAAGGCCATGCAACCAAAAATAACGTGGGTGAAATTATCGCCCTGCATCCTGTGCAAAATGCTTTTATCAAAAACTTTGCGTTTCAATGTGGTTGGTGCGCCCCTGGTTTTACTAATGAAACAGTGGCATTGATTGAAAAACTGAAACAAAAAACCATCGCGAAAGACCAAGTAGAACGGGTGATTGAAGATACCTTAGGAGAGCATGTCTGTCGTTGTACTGGATATGTACGTTACTTTAAAGCGGCTAAAAAACTGATTTTGGCGACCAAAGGCTTAACTATTTAACGATAATAAATGGTTACGTAACCTATAGCGCATTCCCTGTAATGGGAATGCGCTTTTATTTAAAGCAATAATAGAAACGTTCAAGGTAATTAACACCCAGTATAAATTCATTTTTAAAGGCTAATCGCTAATCGCTAATCGCTAATCGCTAAGGTCAAGGGGCATACATGTGCGCTGAAGCTGAAATAAGAGCGGTAAGGCTAGAATTCGATACTTGGTAGGTCATTATGTCCTTAGATGCTAGCTGGCCGCTCGATTCATCAGAGTTAACATAAAGTAAATTATTATACTCAAAGAGATCGCGATCATGATTGCAAATCCAGAAGCAAACATGATGCCCGCTTGCGCTGAGTTATCTTCTTTTAGTTTTATTTCAATGCTGACATGGGCGGTAGTAAAAGCCAAAATTGCGCTCACAATCAAACACCACCAAAAATTGTCACTTAAAAATGGCAGAACAAAGTAAAGCATAGGGCTTGCTAAGCTAAATGCATCAAATTTTGGATTATTGATAGCTGTAAAGAGGGCATTTAGGCCCAGCACTATCAAATAACCTATGAACATCTCCCAAAAGCTTATTGATGATTGAATAGGGCTTTGTCTTTCAGAAACAGAGGCTTCTCCAATAGGATGACTTTGGCTTGTACTTGAGTCAGATAAATGTTGTGTCACTTGGTTTATGGGCTGACTCGTATCTGGTTCGTATATAAAAAAGGCAATGAGCCCATATACAAAAAATGCTGAGACCAAATTATATACTTGCATTGAGTGCTGTTTATCATTTCCTCGAATGTGGTCTATGTATGCGTTGATGGCAATTGTCACCATTAGAATAAAGCCAAGATACAGAAATTGATCCCAGTGTGGAGCATCGAAAAAGAACACAGAAATGGGTGTTAAGCAGATGAGACTGTCAATGGTGAAGGTGTTCTTTTGGGGTTGGATTTCGACTTGAGTATCGACTTGATCTTGATCTTGATCTTGATCTTGAGATTGAGTTTGAGCTTTATTTGAGCGCTGTGTGTAATATATTGAAATTAATGAGCATATTGAGACAACAACTAACCAAGTATTAAAATCCATTTTTTACTGATTCTTTATTTGCGGTAACTGTCATCTATGACTGTTACTGTTGGAAATATAAAACGAACCCAAAGGTTCGTTTCATTTCGAATAGAACTCGGCTAAATGTGTAGGAACCTAGTCCTTTGCAGCTTAGCTATTTACAATTTCACTAAAGCGTATAAGTTAAGTGCCAGTTATTTGTGAACAAATTTAATCGCTTGTTTCACGCCTTCATATAAACGCTTGAGCATTTTTTCGAATATAGTGCGGATGGTGATAAAAGTTAAATCGGTTACTACTGTGACAACTGACCCTGCAAATGCCAACATATGACCAAGTAATCCTCTTACTTCATCAGCTGCAGTTTTTGCCGCCTCTGAAATTTTAAGTAGTGTTTTTGCGATAAGGTCATATAAAGTGAGTGCCCCAGAAGCTGTGGCCTGCGCTGCTACCGCCGCATAATAACCATGTCGTTTTAACGTCGTAATCAATGCAGCACTTAAACGGTCACACCAATAATCGCTGTAACTAGCTTGATTGCGGTTTTCATAACGCAATGTCACTGGTTGCAAGAACTCATTTGCTTTAACTGATAGCTGTCCCCAGTCTTCTGTATTAGCAGTGGTCAAGTATCCAGGATTGGCCCCTGATTTGGGATCCATTCCATGTGCACTAATACGGATCCCTTGGCTATTATCAAGTCGGTACTCAGAGCCTTTAAAAGGAGCATGGATAAAAGGCCATAAAGGCACTTTAGGTACTATATCTGCGCCGTGTGTACAGCGGTGTATTTTATGAAGACGGTTAGTATTTTTTGTGGCAAAGCTGGTTTGTCCTACTCTTGGCGCTCCAAATGTATATAAATTGATGTTTGAAGCATAATTAGAGTGTGCAGCCCAGTCAGCCGTTAGAGATGCGATTGCACCACCCAGGCTATGTCCTACACAGTGAATCGCTTTGCCAGGGTTATTCTTTCGCCATTGAGTTAAAAAGGTGGCAAATTGAGGTTTTAAAGAATTAAAAGCATTATTAAAGCCTGCATGCACAATTTGACCGGCATCACTCGCAGTAAGTCCAACTTGTGCATTGGTTGCCCAATCGGCTTTTGAACTGAACTCCGTCCCTCTGACAGCGATAACCGCATCGCCTTGATATTGGCCCTTTCCGACGCCTACAGCAGCGAAACCTGAGTGACGGTTTAAAATGAATCCACCAGTTCTACCAATACCTATTTCTTTAAAAGAAAAATTATCTCTAATGTATGAAGTGCCAAAGGTACTTTCTCTAAAAAATGAAGCATCGCTTCCTGTTAAAGAATATGTACTCGAAGCAAGTTGTGAAGCTAGTTTAGGTGATAATGTTGTCATGAAAACTATCCTTGTTTTTCAGCTATTTAGTTCCTGCAAAAGGGACTACCATTTTCCGAACTTTTTGCGTTTTTCTACTTCAACCTTTTCTAATGAAGGCCAGCGACAAATGCTACCCACTTCATAACGAACCGATCCATCAGGAAAAGCTTCATCAATGATCTGATGAATTATTTCAGACTCGGTGAGTTCGCAATTCAAACTTAATAATCTTTCTTGAAAATATGAGATGTGTTTTAAGCCTCTAGACTCAGTACTCCATAAATAGACACCGTCAACATCTGGAAAATTAGAATCATCAACTGTTATTCTTTGTGCGATGATTTGAGATGCTAATGGGTTATTTGGGTACTTAGTTTCCCATGTCAAATTTGGAAATCTGAATTGGCCATTTTTGTCTGTTGTTGCCTGATCTTCTATGCCTTGCTCCATAGCATTGAGGTATAAAAAACCACGTGTCAGTGTTAATCCCTCTACAGCTTCGCCATTTAGCGTTAATCGGCCAGAAACTTCAGGAAAAACTTCTACATCTACTGCTTTTTTGAATAGGCCCAACATCGATTCCTCCGATAGGCTACTGACTGTCACAATCAGTAGTAAAATCGCAATAACGCCAGTGAAAATACGAGTATTCATAGATTCGCGCTTCCTTGCTATAAATATAAAAAAATCACTAAATTCTATCGGCTAGATAGATTGAGATCTATTATCAAAAGTAATTATTTTTGCTCTATTTATTTGGAGGAATGGTGACTATCTTATTCTTTCGATAGTTGATGACTGTGTATGATTAGTGGATTTTTTAGTGTAATGATTAGCGGAATGTTGACTATCCATTTGAATGGCTTTTTTACATTACTAATATAGGAACACGTGTTTTGCATCACATTCAGCTTATTAAATAATGCCCCGACCTAGACTTTATCATTATCTATAGCTATCTATGTGGGATTAGCTCTATCTAAAAAACTGCATACTCTGTATACTGCCGCGCTGCTTTTAAAGCTCATTTATTCGACTATTTACCCCGAGGATTGCCGTTATCATTAGTACAAACAACATCACCATGCAGTTTGGCGCTGAGCCATTGTTTGAAAACATTTCTGCTAAATTTGGCCACGGCAACCGCTACGGTCTGATCGGCGCAAATGGTTGTGGTAAATCCACCTTCATGAAAATCCTCAGTGGTGCGTTAGCACCAAGCTCTGGCAATGTCTCAATTACACCGGGCTTAAAAGTCGGTACCTTGAGCCAAGACCAGTTTGCTTTTGAGCAATACAGTGTGGTTGATACTGTGATCATGGGCGATGCAAAACTGTGGGAAGTGAAGCAAGAGCGTGATCGTATTTACTCTCTGCCTGAAATGAGCGAAGAAGACGGCATGAAAGTGGCCGATCTTGAAAGTGAGTTTGCTGAAATGGATGGCTACAGCGCAGAATCTCGTGCTGGTGAAATTCTATTAGAAGCGGGTATTGAAGAAAGCTTTCATTTTGGCTTGATGCAACAAGTTGCACCAGGCTGGAAACTCAGGGTGTTACTGGCGCAAGCATTATTCTCAAACCCAGATATTTTGCTACTTGATGAACCGACCAACAACTTGGATATTCATACCATTTCTTGGTTAGCAGGCGAGCTTAACAAGCGTAAGTGCACCATGATTATCATTTCACATGATAGACATTTCTTGAATTCAGTTTGTACTCATATGGCTGATATCGATTATGGTGAGCTGCGTGTTTATCCGGGTAACTACGAATACTTCCTTGAAGCGTCTGGCCTTATTCAAGAGCAGCTATTGGCAGGCAATGCTAAAAAGAGTGCTGAAATGGCAGAGCTGCAAGACTTTGTTAACCGTTTTGGTGCCAATGCATCTAAAGCGAAACAAGCAAGCTCACGTGCTAAAAAACTAGATAAAATCAGTTTAGATGAAGTGAAGTCATCAAGCCGTATGACGCCATCGCTACGTTTTGATGAAAGTAAGAAAATGCATCGCCAAGCATTAGTGATTGAAGAATTAGGCCATGGCTTTGATGGCGAAACCTTATTTAAAGGTGGCGATTTAATTTTAGAAGCGGGCGCTAAGCTTGCGGTTATTGGTGAAAACGGTGTGGGTAAAACCACCTTGCTGCGTTGTTTAGTCAATGAGCTAGCGAACAATCACGGCACGATTAAGTGGTCTGAAAACGCTGCAATTGGTTATTGTCCGCAAGACAGCAGCAAAGACTTTGATAATGATTTATCGCTATTTGATTGGATGTCGCAGTGGCGTACCCCTAAACATAACGACCTTATGGTACGTGGTATGTTAGGTCGTTTGTTATTTACTGAAGATGACGCCAACAAGAAAGCAAAAAATTGTTCAGGTGGTGAGAAAAACCGTCTGTTATACGGCAAGTTAATGATGCAAGACATCAACGTGTTAGTCATGGATGAACCGACTAACCACATGGACATGGAAGCCATTGAAGCGTTGAACAATGCACTTAAGTTGTTTGAAGGTACGTTAATATTCGTAAGTCATGACCGTGAGTTTGTATCATCATTGGCGACGCACATTATTGATGTAAGAGATCAACAACTCGTCAGCTTCCACGGCAGTTTTGATGAATACCTAGCTAGCCAAGCTGAAGCCGCTGCACTCGCAGGTAAATAAGCACAGCAATTTAGATTTTTCCGCTGATAATAAAATGCCGCTAACTTAATGGTTAACGGCATTTTTTATGTCAGCTTGTTCTAGACAATTTATTTTTGATAATCAGTGACCAATACTATTGAGGTGTTGGATTAACATCATTCGGATCTCTGTTGGAGTTTCACTATGCCAAAATCCGCCGACATACGCCCAAAGTGGGATCATAAATAACAGCATTAAGACTAGGACTGCTAAGCCTCTATATGACATTACCATTCCCCATCGAGTACTAAAATGTAACGCCTCTTTTTTAGGGCAAGCTGAGATACAGTTCATGCAGGCTTGGCACTCATCACTGCGAATGGTGGTTTGGGTATGCACGATAATATTAGCGGGACATGCGCGGGTGCATTTGTCACATTTCATGCCTTTACCTTCAATAAGGCATTGCTCAGTTGTGCGGCGAATTTTAAATGGGCTTAAAAAACTAACCAGTCCAAGCAGTGCGCCATAAGGACAGATATAACGACAGAAGCCCTGTCGCTTCCAAGCCGCTATTGCCAGAATTAGGCTAAAACACATTAAGCTTATTGCAGTGGGACTTAAGAAAAACAGCGCCATCTTAAGGTCGGCAACCTTGTGATAATAACCATCTAAGTAATGTGGAATACTGGCTAGTGGCATAGTGAACACTAACAAAACCAGTGCTGCCAATAGCAAGTACTTTATCATGCGTAGTATCCAGTCTAACCAAGCGGGTGGTGCAAGCTCCTGTTTGATAAAGCGCTTTCTTAAGCTATATAAGTAATCGCCCGCTAACCCAAGCGGGCAGGCCCAGCCACAAAATGCACGTTTGCATAATAACCCTGTCAGTAACACCACAACTAGCATGACTGCAGCTGCTGGATGATTTTGATCCCACAGCCCTAGACCTAAAATGGCTTTAAGCTCAATACCGCCAGCAATAGGCAAAAAGGCATCACCAATATCAGGGCGTACTAACCAAGGGGTTATTTCAGCCTTTAACATTGCGGCATTGATGGCAAATTGAACCCCAACAAGCATCATCGACAGGGCGAGGGCATGCCTGATCATTTCTTTTAATTGATTGGCTTTATTGCCTTTAACGCGTTGACCGTTAACGACACCGCCTTGGGCAAGCGCAGGCTGAAACTTATTGAATAAGGGTAGTAAGAGTAAAGATAAACCTAGGCCGACAAATAGTGGCCAATGCAAGCTGATAACTAGAGCTGCCATTAACAGTGCGCCACACAAAGCTGCGCCCCATTTTTGTTTACTCCAATACAGTAAACTGATGCTGTATACCAAGGCTAATACCAAGGTGATTGATTCGATCGTGCTCATATGCTGATTTCTAAAAAGTGTGAATACTAATGAGAGTGCAGAGCGCTGGTGCTAGTTCGTTGGTTTGATTAAGGATGTGAATTAGCTCGAAAAAATAACCAATAAGTATGCAAAGTAATTGAGCTATATCACTAACCTTGGATTAACAATTGAAACAGTCTGGTATTTTGATTTTTATCTGTTAGGAATTCTTTTTAGCGTTGTTTATTTGAAACCTTTAATAACAAGCTTGAATGGATGCGTTAATAAGGGCATTGCTTATTAACGCATCAGAGGGCCTCGCTATATTATTAATAGTTAAAGCTAGTTAAAACTCTTCATTTGCCTCAACAATGCGCTGTAATCTTTCTTGCTCTTCCTCTTTAGCTGCATTGATTTCTTCAAGCACTGAATCCACATCAGCGATATGTTCACTTTCAGTAAATTCGCCTGTGAGTACCGACTCTGGCGTAAGTTCACCGGCTTCAAAAAGTGCCCACATCTCTTTTGCGTATTGGGTGTTAGCAAGCTCAGGTGCAAACTGGCTGTAATACTGAGTCATGTTATTCACATCTCGGGCGAACATCCATACAGCGTTGTTGTTTGCAGCGGCATCGACAGCCTGAGGTAAGTCGATAATCACAGGGCCTTTGTCATCAACTAATACATTAAATTCAGACAGATCGCCGTGGATCAACCCCGCACACAGCATCAGTTTGGCATACTCGATCATACTGGCATGATCGCGCACAGCGTCTTCATGAGAAAACACCACATCGTTTAATCTAGGAGCCACAAAACCGTCAGTGTCGGTCACCAGTTCCATTAGCAACACGCCTGAAAAACAGCCGTAGGGTTCAGGTACACGAACGCCTGCTGCGGCAAGCTTAAACAGGGCATCCACTTCGGCATTTTGCCAAGCTTCTTCTTGCTGGTCACGGCCGAATTTAGAGCCTTTTTCCATGGCTCTGGCACGGCGACTATTGCGGACCTTTCTTCCCTCTTGGTATTGAACAGCTTGTTTAAAGCTGCGCTTATCAACATCTTTGTAGACTTTTGCGCAGCGAATATCATCGCCGCAGCGCACTACATATACACTGGCTTCCTTGCCGCTCATTAATTGGCGCAGGACGTCGTCGACTAAGCCTTCTTCAACCAGAGGTTGGATTCGTTTGGGGATTTTCATTGCGCCGTTATACCGTAAATAGCGAGTAGATGGAATGCTCAATCAGTAGAATAGCCTTAAAAGGCTAACTTTGGTTGAGATGAGGCTTTTTAGGATAAACATAGGTTGATGATAGCTATGCTAGGTAGTTGCTTGCTATCATTGCTATCTTACTCAATGCTTATTAGCATTATTTAAATCGAACGATTGATAGCAAATTGGCAGTTAATAGGATCTTTCATGATTGAATTACAGCAAAATAACCCACTACATGGTTTAAAGTCAGAAACTATGGTGTCAGAGCTAGTGGACTTTTATGATTGGAAGATTTTGTACGCAGCACTGCGTTTAGAGTGTTTTAACAATAATCCTAGCATGGAGTCATGCCTTAAGTTTTTAAAGAAAACTGAATGGGCGAGGGAACGTGTTGAAAGCTTTTACTTATATCGTTTTAAAAGTATGCCTAAAGGTAGTGCGGCTCAGTTTGAATTAAAGCCTCGCGAACGTGGTTTTGCTGACGGTATTGTGCCTCGCAAACCACAAGAATTAACCGTTGAGTTGATTGCGGAAATGCGTGAAAAAGCCACTGCTGACTATGAAGAAATGAAGCGTAATAATAATGATCGCCCTAAGCAGTACGGCAAAGATAAGCCAAGAGCACAGGGTGGTTACGCGCAAAACAAACCTAAAGGCAATCGCCCTGCACCATCACAAGACCCGTCTAACCCTTGGGGTAAGTAGAGCAACCGTTGCATATCAGCTGCTAAGTAGCAGCTGATTAAAGTTAATCGTTTTATTATTAATTGAGCTAATATAATAACCAAAGTTCAATACTGAATAAGAATGAGGAATAATCAGCGATGATAAAAGCATCAACACTGATTGTAATGCTCAGGATCAGTATTTGCTGTGGTATCAGTCTTATCTTACTCGGTATTTACCTGCATAACTTTAATCATACTGTCGAGCTAATGGGCATTAAAGGCATTATCCTCAGCGCCATGTGTGTTGCCTTTGGTATGGTGTTATCACTGCCGACGAAAATGTATTTAACCTTGCTACTGGTTAATCACGAAAATCATCAGCGTGAACTTGAATCTGCAATTTCACAACAAGATAAAACGTCCCAAGCCCAACCTAAATCATCTAAGTAAACCTTTCCCCTTTCTGGTTCGTATCAAAGATATGTTTGAATCATCTTTGGGTATATTTTGTCAGAAGAACGCTCCTTATTTGTATTTACTCAAGATCTCCGCTTGCAGGATAATTTGGCGCTAAATGCGTTATTTGTCGATGTCTTAACATCAGAATCTCAGCGGAAAACTGAATTACCCGTAGCGTTTGCTTATGTGTTCGATGAACGCTGGTTCAAATCCATTCGATACCAGCAACAATCCATGGGACAGCATAAGCTGGCATTTTTGCTGCAATCGTTAGCAGACTTGCAGCAGCAACTTGAATCATTAGGGCACACGCTGCATTTATGCATTGGCGACCCTGTTACTGTTATTAGCGATTTAGTGCAGCAAAATAGCATCAAAACCCTAGGGTACAGTAAACAAGTGGGCTGGGATGAAAGGCAAATATGGCAACAAGTCGCTAAGCGACAACCTCAATTACGGTTAATATCAGAATGGAATAATGGATTATTCAACCAACAGCAAATTACCCTTTATGTAAATGCGATGACGAGCTTCTCGCAATTTCGCCGAAAAGTTGAAAAAACAGGGCTATCAGTCGAGCAGCCTTGCAACACATTTAATGGTATTAGTACGCAGTCTATAACGTTAATAAGTGAAGCATTAACTGATTTAAGCCAATTTCAAGCAACGAAGTCGGCGTTGTTTTCTGGCGGTGAGCAAGCGGCTCAACAGCACGTATCACACTACTTTTCAAAATCTTACCCCAGCGAGTATAAACAGACTCGTAATGAATTAGACGGTATTGAAAACTCGACTAAATTTAGCCCTTTCCTCTCTATGGGAAATATTTCTGCACGGAAAATATGGGCGCAGCTTAAACAATATGAACAAATTCATGGTGCTAACGATTCGACCTATTGGATAGGGTTTGAATTGTTATGGCGTGAGTATTTCCATTGGTTAGCATTGCAACACGGAACTCAGCTTTATCGCTTTAAAGGCCAAGCCACTAAGCCGCCATTAACCAGCTTTCTTCCAGAGCGATTTACCAAATGGTGTTTAGGTAGCACTCCTTATCCATTAGTGAATGCCTGCATGAAGCAACTGAACAGCACTGGGTATATGTCAAATCGAGGCAGGCAAATTGTGGCCAGTTGTTTAGTCAATGAACTGGGTGTTGATTGGCATTTTGGCGCAGCCTACTTTGAGCAACAGCTGATTGATTATGATGTGGCATCCAATTGGGGCAATTGGCAATACATTGCAGGAGTTGGCGTCGATCCTCGTGGAGGGCGGCACTTCAATATCGAAAAACAGACTCAGCAATATGATCCAAACGGTGACTTTATTGCTCGTTGGTGTTCGTCACCCAATGATTGCAGCCTTGATATCACACATCTGGATTCAGTAGATATTGATGACTGGCCTATTGATTGCGAGCTTATTGATTGCGAGCCTATTGATTCCAAGCCTATTGATTCCAAGCTTATTAAACACAGGCCTATTGAAGATGTTCTAGTGGATAAAAAGTCGCATAGTAAGAGCAAGTTAAATAAGCGTGACTTTCACCATGAATAAGGCCTATCGTGAAAACTCTGCGAGCAGAACGTCATTTGCTGATAAGACTTGCCCTGTATGTTTGCGACCATTTAGCTGGCGTAAAAAGTGGCACAAAGATTGGGCTAATGTGAAGTACTGCTCTAAGCGATGTGCTGGTGAGCGTAACAGGAGTAAACATGATTAAAGCGAAACGTTTACGTCTTATTCTTGGCGATCAGCTTAATGCTTCACATTCTTGGTTTGCAGATAAACATCCTGACACTGTTTATCTCATCGCTGAGCTAAAGCAAGAGGCAAACTATACTCGTCATCACGGACAAAAAATCTGCGCATTTTTTGCAGCCATGGAACAATTTGCACAAGCGCTTAGGCAAGCTGGGCATCAGGTATTGCACTTGACCTTAGATGATACCGCTTTGTACTCAGATGCTTTGTACTCAGATGCTTTGTATTCAGATCTTGTGGAGTTACTCAATAGGTTATTTATTCAATATGGTATCAAGCAATTTGAATATCAGTTGCCAGATGAGTATCGCTTAAGGGAGCAACTGCGTTGTTTTTGTGCAAGTCATGCAATTGAAAGTTTGGCCTATGAAAGCGAACATTTTTATCTGTCTGATGCTGAATTAAGTCATGATTTTAAAGCATCAACAAAGCATAGGATAGAGCACTTTTATCGCAAAATGAGGAAACGGTTTAACTTATTAATGGAAGGCCAGGAGCCAGCGGGAGGTAAATGGAATTTTGATGCGGATAACCGCCAAAAACTTAAATCAAATGACTTGCCTGATATTCCTGAGCCGCTTATTTTCGAGAATGATGTTAGTGCGATTATCGACAGGATAACGCGGCATAACATCAAAATAATAGGGCGGATGTCATCTCGCTTACTTTGGCCAGTAACACGCCAGCAATCGATTCAATTACTAGAGCATTTTTGCCGTAATTGCTTAATTCGTTTCGGAACGTTTCAAGATGCAATGACCTCAAAAGCAGATACCTTGTTAGCACAGCGTCAATGGAGCTTATATCACAGCAGGCTATCTTTTGCGTTGAACAGCAAAATACTCAGTCCACAGCGAGTTATTGATACCGCTATTGGTTTTTATCAGCAAAGCCTGCATAGCGATAACCCCATTTCTCTCGCGCAAATTGAAGGCTTTGTTAGGCAAATTTTGGGATGGCGTGAATTTGTTCGGGGGATTTATTGGGCCAATATGCCTGTATATGGTCAACTAAATCATTTGGATGCTACACGCAATTTACCTCAATGGTTTTGGGATGCTAATACCAAAATGAACTGCCAGCATCATGCGGTCAAACAATCCCTTGATTATGCTTATGCCCATCATATTCAGCGGTTGATGGTCACGGGTAATTTTTGTCTAATTACTGGCATTAACCCTGATGAAGTCGATGATTGGTATTTAGGTATTTATATCGATGCCATTGAATGGGTTGAAATGCCTAATACTAGAGGCATGAGCCAGTTCGCTGATGGTGGTATTGTTGGCTCAAAAGCCTATGCTGCCAGTGGTAACTACATCAATAAAATGAGTGACTATTGCTCAAGTTGCCATTACAAAGTCAATAAAATCGATACTGATGATGCATGCCCGCTAAATTCTTTATATTGGCACTTTATGGACAAACATCAACACAGTTTTAATGGTAATCCGCGAACAAGAATGGTTTATGCGAATTGGCTCAATAAGTCAGAGGCCGATAGATCGCGTATTTTACAGCATGCTGAAAAATTACTGGATAATTTAGATACTATTTGAGTTCGAAAAACACCGTTATAACAACCCTGTAATCCTGGTTGATTAGATATTCACACATAGGAATAAGATGATTTTAAAACAATTTTCAACTGCCGACTTTTCTGCATTTGAGTCGCGATACCGTGCCCATTTTATTAATAGTTTATCTGGGTTTAAAAGTGCGAACCTTGTTGGCAGCCAAGATGAAAACGGTATTACTAACCTGTCGATGGTCAGTTCTGTGTTTCATTTAGGCGCATCACCAGCGCTGATGGGGATGATTATTCGCCCAAATACAGTGCCAAGAGACACACTTAGTAATATAAAACAGACAGGTGTTTATACGATAAATCATGTGTCTTCAGGTATTTATCAGCAAGCCCACCAAACTTCAGCACGCTATGACGTTGAGGTGTCAGAGTTTGATGAAGTAGGGTTAACACCTCAATATCTTGAAGGTGTTGCAGCGCCATTTGTTGGCGAGAGTTTGCTTAAATACGCCTTAGATGTGAGGGAAATTACCCCACTTACGATTAATAATACCGTGTTAGTTATCGGTGAAATCAAGCATGTTTTACTGCCAGAGATCATTGTTGCAGCTGATGGCTACATTGATATCGAGCAACTCGACACAGTTATTGTTTCAGGGCTCGATAGCTATCATGTCACGGAGCGTTTAAGTCGCTTAAGTTATGCTAAACCATATAAAAAGCCTATAGCATTGAATTTAAATGACGATGTGAATAATAGCCTCAATAGAGGTCGATAATTAAGTCCGTAATGAGGGGTAAACTGAAATTTAAACATCAATATTTGAGAAATGAAAATGTAGTCGACAATAAAATATTAGCATAATGCCAATATTTAAGTCATTGACATTAATGACTTTAGTTATTAAATTGTAACCTTACTAATATACATTATTAAGGATAATTGATGTATTTTTTCTACTTTAGATGTCTATTTCTTCTCTCCGTATTAGTCACTTCTTTCAATGCTCTTGCTGTCAGCGAATGGGCTAAATTCGATATCAGCAATGGGCATATCACTCTTCCAGTCACAATTAATGGTATTGAAGGCCGAGCGATATTAGACAGTGGCGCTCAGGTTAATGCGATTAACTTAAGCTTTATCAATAAACACGGTTTTGAGTTTGATAAAGGTCGGAAAATCAATGTCAAGGGAGTCTACGGAACAGAAACCCGAAGACTTTTCAATAATGTTGAAGTGAACCTTTTTGGGGCGGACATAGAGTTAGACGAACTCGCAGGGCTTCGTCTTGGCCATCATGAAGTGCAAATTTTATTAGGCGCAGGTTTATTAGAAAAATTTATCTTTCAAATCGATTACCCCAATAGTCGTCTTAGAATATTTGAAAGAGGCTCTGTCGATTTGGCTAGCCTTGGTAATATTCCCATGCAAATAGATAGAGCAAAAGGCCAACCAATTGTGAAGGTGTCTCTCAATGGTCAACAGGACTCATGGTTAGTGTTAGATACAGGAAACAGTGGTGGCTTGTTTCTTAAGCGCAGTATCGCGACCAAATTTGACTGGCTAGAAGAGTTTGGCTCGCAATCGGGGGTAACTATAGGTGCGAATCAGTTGGGCGTTGTTGATAATTTTCAATTACCAGAAGTAAAGTTTGGACCTTATACTCTTGAAAATGTGAGAGTTACTGTACCTGCAGAAGGGCAGAAAGAGTCGGTGTCAGGACGAGGTGATGTGAGTTTTTCCAAAATTAAAGGAAAAAATATCAAAGGGCTTTTGGGTTATGATGTACTCAAGCATTTTGTATTAACCATTGATTACAAAGCTGGAAATATGCACATAGGTGTTCCTGAAGATTCTTGATTATTACAATTTCTACTTCAATTTGGGGCGCTCAATAATCAATTTATAGAGCGTCGATAAATTGCTAATCATCAATTATTGGTTAACTACTGGAATATGTTTATCAAATATTCAGTTTTATTTTGTCAGTATAAAGATGCTAACTCCTATAATTCCGCATTATTTGTAATTAACCCAAGACTAATGCGCTAAAAACACCGATAATTCACCCTAATTCGATAGATAAGCGCGATCGTTAGCGCTGTTTTAACTATATTTTGCTAGTCAGTTGTGGGTGTATTCAATGGAAATCAAAGTTAACTTTCTCGATAACTTAAGGCTTGAAGCCAAGTTTGACGATTTTACGGTCACGGCCGATCAGCCTATTCGCTATAAAGGTGATGGCACTGCGCCAAGTCCGTTTGATTATTTCCTTGCATCATCTGCGCTGTGTGCGGCGTACTTTATCAAGGTGTATTGTAAGGCGCGTGATATTTCTACTGACAATATTCGCTTGTCGCAAAATAATATTGTCGACCCTGAAGATCGTTATAACCAGATCTTTCAAATTCAGGTTGAACTGCCTGATGATATTTCTGCAAAAGATCGCACCGGGATCTTACGCTCAATTGATCGTTGTACAGTGAAGAAAGTTGTACAAACCAGTCCAGAATTTAAAGTTGAAACCGTTGAAAACCTCGATGCAGATGCCAATGCAATGCTAATGGGTCAACCTGACGGTGATGAAAGCACCTTCATTCTAGGTAAAGATTTACCCCTAGAAGAAACCATTAAAAACATGACAGGCATGCTAGCCGACCTTGGGATGAAAATTGAAATCTCATCTTGGCGTAACATAGTGCCAAACGTGTGGTCATTACATATCCGTGATGCTGCATCACCAATGTGTTTCACCAATGGTAAAGGCGCAACCAAAGAAAGTGCATTATGTTCAGCATTAGGCGAATTTATTGAACGCTTAAATTGTAACTTCTTCTATAACGATCAGTTCTTTGGCAATGAGATCGCTAACAGCGAGTTTGTGCATTACCCAAATGAAAAGTGGTTTGAGCTTGAAGAAGATGATGCGCTGCCTAAGGGGATTTTGGATGAGTACACGCTAGATATCTACAACCCAGATGAAGAGCTACATGGCTCGCATTTGATTGATACTAACTCAGGTAATATTGAGCGTGGTATCTGCACGATTCCTTATACTCGTCACTCTGATGGCGAAACGGTGTATTTCCCGTCAAACTTAATTGAAAACTTATTCTTAAGTAACGGCATGAGCGCGGGTAATAACCTGCAAGAAGCCCAAGTTCAGTGTTTATCAGAAATCTTTGAGCGCGCAGTTAAGCGTCAAATCATTGAGCAAGAAATAGTTCTGCCAGATGTGCCAATGTCAGTGCTTGAGAAATACCCAAGTATTCTTGCGGGTATTAAAGGCTTAGAAGATCAAGGCTTCCCAGTTGTTGTTAAAGACGCCTCACTGGGTGGTGAATTCCCAGTCATGTGTGTCACCTTAATGAACCCGAAAACTGGCGGTGTGTTTGCTTCATTCGGCGCGCATCCAAGCTTTGAAGTGGCATTAGAGCGAAGCCTTACAGAGTTACTGCAAGGTCGCAGCTTTGAAGGGTTAAACGATGTCCCTAAGCCTACGTTTAACAGCATGGCTGTTAGTGAGCCAGAAAACTTTGTTGAGCACTTTATTGATTCAACGGGTGTTATTTCATGGCGTTTCTTTAGCAGTAATCACGACTACGAATTTTGCGAGTGGGATTTCTCTGGCACCTCAGAGGAAGAAGCCAACGGCTTGTTTGGCATTTTAGAAGCGTTAGGCAAAGAAGTGTATACCGCTGAATTTGATCAATTAGGCGCATCAGCATGTCGTATGTTGGTACCTGATTTTTCTGAAGTGTACCCAGTAGAAGACTTAATCTGGGATAACACCAATAAAGCGTTGGATTACCGCGAAGATATTTTAAATCTGCACTCATTATCAGATGAAGAATTAGTGGATTTAGTGAATCGTTTAGATGAAAGTCAGCAAGATAACTACACTGACATTCGCACCATGATTGGCATTGTATTTGATGAAAATACCGTGTGGGGACAGCTGACTATTATGGAGCTGAAAATCCTTATTTACCTAGCATTGGGTGCCCATGAAGAAGCCAGCGAATTGGTCGGTGACTTCTTACAGTTTAACGATAACACGGTTGAACGTGGCTTGTTCTATCAAGCGGTAAACGCCGTACTTGAAATTGAACTAGAAGAAGATCTTGAGCTTGAGCATTACCTACATAGCTTTAACCGTATGTTCGGGGAAGAAGTGATGGAAAATGTTGTCGGCAGTGTAAACGGTAGCGTGCGTTTTTATGGTTTAACTAAAACCAGCATGAACCTTGAAGGGATTGAGCCTCATTTGCGTCTGATTGAAAGCTATAAAAAGCTGCATCAAGCGCGTAAATTGGCTGCGAAGTAATCTACATTCAGCCAATGTATTAACGATAAAAGCGAACCTCAAGGTTCGCTTTTTTATTTGCTGCATTATAAGTGGTTGAACATGTATCAGTGTTTGTAAAAATATGAAATCGGCTTTTGTCATAATACTGATGCGAGCTTTGGATTATAATAGGCCCATACGTTTGCCCTTCATCATTTAGGAATATGTTTATGTCTTCACACCCATTTGACGCCTTAACCTTAGACAATGGCGCACAACTGATTTTTACCCCTTGTCCTGGTACTAAAGAGGCCTCATTAACTGATTCAGTTGCTACCTTAAAGCAAGCTGGTACTGATATGCTGCTGACGTTAATGTTTGATAAAGAAATGGTGGCTAATAATGTTGAGTCTTTACCGAATGTTTGCGCTGAGAATGATATTCGCTGGATTCAATTACCTATTCTTGACGATGCAGCGCCTAATGAAGTATTTGAAGCAGCGTGGCAAACGCACAAAGATGAAATACTTGAGCTAGTTGCACAAAAGGGCACCATCGCTGTTCATTGTAAAGGCGGCACTGGGCGTACAGGTTTAGTGATCGGTTTAATCATGTTGGCCCATGGCATACCAGCCGATAAGGTGATTGCAGAAGTGCAAAATATTCGCCCTAAAGCGCTTAAAAACCCTGTGCAAGTGGCTTATTTTAATTCTTACGCTTAATTATCCTTTCGTCAGTATCGACTTCTAATGAGTGTCTTTTAGATTGGCGGTACTGACCACTTCTTACCTTCTTTTAAATACCCTAATTTAATACAAGTTTTTCTCTCTGATGCTTTTAAACGCTATCTAAAGCAGTTCTGGTCGAATATATCCTCACATCGTTTACTTAAAAATCTGCTGACCGAGTATCTGAATTTAACTGAGTCACTTATGGTTTTGATTGCTGTCGCCATACAATAAAGTTCGAAACTTTACCTAGCTGAAGCCTTGATGTTTACGTTACAACAGATTCATCAAGTAACATTAAAGCTTGAAACTCACTTCTGGACAATTCCGTTTTAGCGAAATTGCTAATTCAGCAACACATGGATCATTAAAAGTATGGCAACGTCACTTAACTAACCCACTCAATCTTTATTAATGGAGCAGGCCAGTTCATCTTATGCGGGATGCACATTAGTTCAAATCAGTTAGCTCAAACTCACTAAATTCAGCAAAGTTGGGCACAGTGATTCTGCCGCTAAAGGTGTAAAGCATAACGCCTTGCTCGTGCCCTGATAGTGCGGCAGTGCTTATAATTGACTGCCATGTGTCGTTATCTTGCGTTCGATAATAAGCGCGAACTTTAGTGTCGCTTCTTTCAAGCTTTACCGATACTGTCGACTCACCGAATAATAAGCGATGTTTAATATCAGGCTGACCATTTTGTTCTACAACAAACACCAGCGATCGCGCACCCATAAACATCTCTTTACTGATTTTTATATAGTTATCATTGTCCCAGTAAATCCCTAGTCCAGCCTGCTCGAAACTGAGGTTCGGATCTAGATTAATCGTCACCTCCGCGCTGTATTCTGGCTTGTCTACCGGATAAATAAAGATGTTTTTTACATCATTAGCGCCAGCACCAAAGATATTGCCCTCTTGAACTTGCATTGTAAGCACTTCATTTTTAAACGACCAGTGCTCTGGGTTTTCATTTTGAATCGTCCAATTATCTAGATTGTTTATCATTGCGCTGTTCCTTACTATTAGATCATACGTTGGCGGAGTTGATAGAAAATATCGTCAAGATTGCCAAGATTTTGCAGCTTAATTCGGTCTAGTTCTTTTTGTACGCTGTCATACATAAGCTGATTTCGCATATCACTCAGTGTGGCGTAATAGTGCATGCGGCGACCTAAAACAAAGTTATTCTGGTCGTTTTCACTCATCATCATAAAGTGCTCAATGGTGCGCAAAAATGTCTCTTTATCTTGTGGTAATTGTCCATTAAGTTCCGTCAATACATTGATGCCATGGAAGTTGCCATAATTACCCGTTATGCCGTCTAGCTTGCTGATAAGCTGATATTGTTCTTCAAGCATCTCTCGCTCTGTTAGTGGTGTAAATTGGCCGTTTTGTACTAACTCATCCAATTCAGTTCCCGATTTAACCGCCAGCGAGAGTATGCGAATTTCGTCTGGGTTGATTTGATTCAGTAGCTCGGCCGTTGCTGCGATATGTTGCTCTGACAGTTCTTTTCCACCTAAGCCAAGGATAATGAAGGTCATCATTTTCATACCCGCTTGCTTGGCATATTCGGCTGACTTCAAGATTGATTTCGGGGTGATCCCCTTTTTCATCAGTTTTAGAACCTCGATAGATCCCGACTCCATACCGCAGTAAAGCATGTTTAGCCCAGCATCGCAGATTGCTTTCATCTCCGCTGGCGATTTTTTAGTCATGGTCTGCGCCCGGCCATAAGAGCTGATCTGTTTAAGCTCCGGAAAAGCCTCTTTCAGTGTATTGAGCACGTCAAGTAAGTCTTGGGTTTCCATGGCGAATGAGTCGCCATCTTGCAAAAAACAGCTATCAAAGGTTCTGTTTTTATAAAACGCCCTCGCCGCCCAGATATCACGCTTAATATCTTCAACCGGACGAATAGAGAACTCCATGCCTTCAAAAAGGGTGCAGAACTTACATTTATTCCACGGGCACCCTTGTGTGGTTCTGATAAGCAAACTGTCTGCTTCTGATGGTGGGCGTATTGGGCCCTGTTGAAAATGTATCTGTGACATGGTTATTTATCCAATGAATTGAAATTGATTTGGCCATCCTACGGCAAATTTTACACGGTAAAAACGCGGTATTATTTGAATTATTATCAAAAATAAATAGATAAACACCGTACACATCACCACACAACGCGATCTAATTCCCTCTTTATGGTCAGACTTAAAAATCAATTCTCAAACCAAATTTGATAATAAATCAATTTTTAGACTGTTTTTACTTTGCAATAATCACCGTAATATACACCCAAACCAACAACGCAGCACACCATCAGCTGCTTCAACTCCATACAAAGGAACACACTATGACTAAGCTAACTATCGTTGCAAACATCGTGGCCAATGAAGACAAAATCGAACTGGTAAAAGCAGAGCTGTTGAAATTAATCGACGTCACTCGTGCCGAAGACGGTTGCATCAACTATGACCTCCACCAAGACAACGAAAACCCAGCACACTTCACTTTCTACGAAAACTGGGTATCACGTGAACTTTGGCAAGCACATATGGGTAATCAACACCTTGCCGATTATATGGCAGCAACTGAAGGCTGTGTGGCTAGTTTCGTTGTAAACGAAATGACCCAAATCGCTTAAGCCAACTTTGTATTCCCCCTTATTTGAGTCAATGGCTTTAAAAGTTTTTTGCTCAAATACACTTGTTTTCATCTACGTATTTTCTTGGTTTACATATCATGATCACAGACCTTTGGTTTTATGTTGCAGCGATACCTGCCGTTTTTTTCTATGGCATGGGCAAGGGAGGGGTCGGCGGTATTTTGGGGATGCTATCGGTACCTTTGATGGCGATGAGCGTATCGCCAGTTCAAGCCGCTGCGATTTTATTACCATTATTGTGTGGTATGGATTTAATGGCGCTGTTTTACCACCGCAAGAACTGCAATTACGTCGAGCTAAAAAGTATGATGCCCTTCGCTATTTTGGGGGTGATGAGTGCTGCTTATTTTATGGGTAGTCTGTCAACATCTGTAGTTGAACTTATCATTGGGGGGCTGGCTTTGGTCTTTTTAACACAAAAGTTTCTGCTAAAGCAGGTTCAATTTAGCCACCCGATAAAGGGCTATGCCTTAAGTATGTTGTCTGGGTTTTCCAGTACAATTGCCCATGCCGGTGGCCCGCCTGCAAGCATGCATCTACTGCCAAAAAATCTGCCGAAAGAACAATTAATCGGCACCAGCGTAGTATTTTTCACGGTGCTTAATTTTATTAAGTTGATCCCATACAGCTATATGGGGCTGATCGATATGCAAAACTTGATGACCTCGTTAGTTTTGGTGCCGATTGCGTTTTTAGGGGTTAGAGCCGGTGTGTGGATGGTGAATATCATCTCTCAAGAGTTGATTTACAAGATAAGTTATAGCGTTCTGTTTCTTACGGGAACAAAGATGCTCTATTCCGGCCTCACGGCACTTTAAATGCGATTTTAAAACCTCTTTTTCTTTTATCATAAGGTCACGTTATGTCTAACATTATCAATCTCGGGGTTACCGATTTATCTTTTCATCGCGTTACTGCATCGATAGTTAGCCATGTCTTAACTGATATGGGTTTTCAGGTGGAACGTGTCTACGCACCACATCAAGAAAATTTCCAAAATCTAAAAGCGGGCCGTATCGACATGCTCTCTTCGGCCTGGTTACCTTCAAGCCACGGTATCTATAAATCCGATGTTGAAACGGTAGAGCCTTTGTTAGAGTTAGGTTTGCACTATAAACCGTACGCTCTATGGGGGGTGCCCGATTATGTACCTGAAGAGGTTGTTTCACAAATCAGTGACCTATTAAAACCAGAAGTCGTTAAGCGCACCAACAAACACATTCAAGGTATTAACCCAGGTGCTGGCATTACCCGATTCTCTATTGAAATGATGGACCAATATGGATTAAGCGATGTGGGTTATCATTTTCACTCTGGTTCAGAAGAGGATTGCTTTGGTGCCTACGAACGTGCGGTTGAAAATAATGAGTGGGTTATTGTGCCATTGTGGAAACCACAGTTCTTGCACCACCTATTTACTATCCGTGAATTAAAAGAGCCCAAAGGATTATTGGGTAGCGTTGATCGCGCCATATTATTACTTCGACAAGAAAGATCAATCGTATTTACCCCAGCACAGTTGGCACAGCTAGATCAATTGCGCTTTTCAAATGAAATCATCGCAGAATTGGATTACAAGGTTTGCCGTGCGGGATTAGCGGTTGATGATGTGACTCGTGAGTGGTTGGACAACCATCAGTAGTTAAGACCATCACCGCTTTACTGAGGGCTGGCAATTTCCACGCCCTCACAACCTCAACAGTTAACCCAATAGAATCCCTTTGTCCTTCATTTGGATTAGAATCTGTTCGGTCTTTTCTCTAAGCATATCCCTTAATAGGCGGACGGTTGGGGTAATAGATTGTCGGCTTGGGCATATTAACCAAAGCTCAGTGGAAGTCGGTTTATAGTCTGCCATTACATTGACCACTTTCCCTGTTAGCAAGTCATCGGCCATATCGAGGCAAGACTTGATTGCTACCCCTTTCCCCGCCACACACCAGCGCCGAACGAGATCGCCATCATTAGATGCTCTGTTACCTTTCAGTTTTACCTTAATGTCCTCTTTTCCATCATTAAACAACCACTCATTTTGCAAAATATCATGTAACTGGTAAAACAGGGCATTATGTTCAAGCAGATCATCTGGCTCGGATGGAGTACCGTATTTTGCTAAATACTCCGGGCTGGCGCACAACAGCCTTGGCACATCACAAATTTTAAAACCGTACATACTCGCATCGGTTGGTGAGCCATAGCGCAGCGCCATATCAACAGAATCTCGATAAAAATCGATGTTGCTGTCACTGATACTGGAGCGAAGTGAAACGTCTGGGTAGTCCAACAAAAATTCATCAAGCCAAGGTGTGACCACATTTCGGCCCAAATCAGACGAAAGGGCGATGCGGATCTCTCCATCAATAATCCCTAGCTCTTCACGCATGTTCATTTTGGCTTTTTCAAGCATCTGCAACGCCTCTTCACACTGAGGCAAATAACGCTCGCCGGCAGAAGATAAGCGTATATGACGAGTCGTTCGTACAAATAATTCAGCCCCTAATGATGCCTCAACACGTTTTACCGCCGCACTTGCCGTTGCCGTGCGCATATCCAGATTTGTCGCAGCAGCAGTGATGCTGCGAAACTCTGCGACTTTTAAAATGACCTGAAAATCCTCTAAGAGCATAACCGTTACCTTTTAATCAGTGTGTTAACAAAATCTGAAAATGACTATCCCTTTATATCGCACCACATGAAATATTAAAAGATTATTATCAAATTTTAATTGGTAATTATTCAATTGATAGGCTGTTTTTCATTGGCAATGTTCGCACTATTATACCTCCATACCAACAACGCAGTGCGCTAAGCACGGCACTAACTCAGAACGAAGGAAACTCCTATGACTACATTAACGATTGTTGCAAACATCAAAGCCAATGACGACAAAATTGAACTTGTGAAAGCTGAGCTACTAAAACTTATCGAGATAACTCGTGCTGAAGAAGGTTGCATCAACTATGACCTTCATCAAGACAACGACAACCCAGCGCATTTTACTTTTTATGAAAACTGGGTATCACGTGAACTTTGGCAAGTTCATATGGGCAACCAGCACCTTGCTGACTACATGACAGCAACCGAAGGCTCTGTCGCAAGTTTCACTGTCAACGAAATGACCAAGATCTCTTAGTTAAAAATTAACGTATTCAAACATTCAATTATCAAAATAGATTTGAAAGTATTTAAAATATAAGTCAGTAATTGAGTGTAGTACCTGTACTACATTTAGTGAGTAACTCAATATGACATGACGAGTTGCCCTATCACTAAAACATTAAAGACATCAAAATTACCGACGATTTCGGTATCAAATTTAAAAGGAACATCCCATGACTACATTAACGATTGTTGCAAACATCAAAGCTAATGACGACAAAATTGAACTGGTGAAAGCCGAGCTACTAAAGCTTATCGACATTACTCGCGCTGAAGAAGGTTGCATCAACTATGACCTTCATCAAGACAACGAAAACCCAGCGCATTTTACTTTTTATGAAAACTGGGTATCACGTGAACTTTGGCAGGCTCATATGGGCAACCAGCACCTTGCGGACTACATGACAGCAACGGAAGGCTCTGTCGCAAGCTTCACAGTCAACGAAATGACTAAGATCGCGTAACGACAAAATAAAACAAGCTTGTTATAGCACTATGCCCTGACTAAAACGGTTAGGGCATCAAAGAACACCAATGAGGCTCGACATGAAAAATATCAAAATCTTACTAACACTTGCGACTGCGATGATAGTTAACACAGCGCAAGCGGCTGATATCGAAGTGGTTGCCAAGCTTGATGGCACACGACCAGGGAACATTACAGTAACGAAGCAGGGGCGTACTTTCCTTTCTATGCAACCCCTTGATGCACCTGAACTTCGTGTTGTTGAATTGATGAAGGATGGCTCAACCAAAGCATTTCCAACCCAAGACTGGGCAGATGGTCCAGATAAAGGTGAGGTTGGTTTGGCTTCAGTAATCGGTATTGATAGTACCGATGATGGTGTTGTGTGGGTGTTAGATATGGGCAGTGAAACTTCGCCTTCGCAAATTGTTGCATGGGATACCGTCAACGATAAGCTATTTAAACGCATTGAAATTGGAAAAGACGTACAGGTCGGTAACTCTTTTTTACAGGATTTTGCATTAGATACACTGCGTAACCAGATGTACATTGCCGATACGAGTTTAGGTAATCTGTATGGCGAAGCTGCGCCTGCCTTTGTTGTTGTAGATTTAAATACAGGTAAATCTCGCCGCGTTTTGCAATCAAATAAAGCACTGCTTTCACCTGAGCATGAAGTTGTGATTGATAGTTCTCGTATGGCGACAAAGCGTGAAGATGGTAGCGTTGATGCGCTTTATCTTGGTGTGAATCCAATCACTATTGATGCAAATAATGAATGGCTATATTTTGGTACAGTCAATGGTAGTGCTATCTACCGTATTCCTGCCGCTGCTCTTGCTAACACAGCGCTTAGTGAAGATGCATTGGCCGAGCAGATTGAATTTTTCAGTGAAAAACGTCCAAGTGATGGCATGATTATCGCAGATAACGGTGATATCTATGTCGGTGATATTGAGAAAAATGCTGTTGGTGTGGTGAATAAAGACGGCTACAAAATCTTTGCACAAGATGACAAGTTATTGTCATGGGCAGATGGTTTCTCTATCCAGGGTGATTACTTGTACGTCACTCAAAACTCTCTTCACTTCCACCCTGCTTTCAACGAAGGCGAAGAAGGTTCAACCAAGCCATACCATGTGCTTCGAATCAAACTTAACTAATTGATGGTCTTTATGGCGGGAGTCATTCTCTCCTGTCCTTATTTTTCAATTCAATAGCGAGCCCATCATGAAAAATTCACGATAAAACCGAGTCGAGACCTTATCCAGATGTCTGAATTTGCCTCATCTGCTGTTGGCGGAGATGATGTGATTGCTGACGGTAGCAAGGTTACACATCTTCAGGTTGGAGCCGCGTGGTTGGCCTGTTTTTTCCGACTTGGGACACTGTCGCGATCAATCAAGGTATCAACGATGTGGCCAGAGGCGGAGGCAGTACTGATGGTATGTTAGCTCAGGAAGTGGTGGGTCATGAAGATCGCTTTATAACTTTTCCAGATCACCTTTCTTACGAAGAAGCATCAACTGTAGTGGATCAGTAAATTTGGCCACATAGTCAGAACTCTAGACATAAGGAAAAGTAAGTCTAATCGCGTGTCTTGAAATTAGCCTCAATCCTGCTCTAGCTTGTTTTGGGGCAAAAGCTTGTTAAATGCTCCAATGGCTAGTATGAAAATTTTCAATCTTTAATGTCTCTATTTCACACTTCATTGTTTAGTTTCAGACCTTAATGTACGTCGACAATTGCAAATTAACCTGTGGTTCTGGCTATAAAATGGGGAATACTTAGTTGTTGATAACAAAAAATTATGATTTTAAGAATTTTTAATGATTATATTTTTATAATACTAAGTCGTAAAATAGCTTTAATCGCTAGTGATAGCAGCACATTTATTTGCACATGCTTAAGGGTTTTTTATGAAATTTCTACACACGATGATCAGAGTTGCTGATCTTGATACATCAATAGAATTTTACACTCATGTATTGGGTATGAAGGTGTTAGAGCGTCATGAAAATACTGATTATCGCTATACCTTAGTGTTTGTTGGTTATGAGCAAGGCGGCACGACTATCGAATTGACCCATAATTGGGATACCGATGAATATGAAATGGGTAACGCTTTTGGTCATTTAGCCTTAGGTGTTGACGATATTTATGCGGCGTGTGACAAGATTAAAGCATTAGGCGGAAACATCACTCGCGAGCCAGGCCCTGTTAAAGGCGGCGAAACTCACATTGCTTTTATTACTGATCCAGATAACTACCAGATTGAACTGATTCAATTAGATTAAGTTTTCCTTGGCATATTGCCGATTGATTTCCCATTTTCGTTATAAGGAAAGACCATGAAAGATGCATTATTTCAAACTATTCAATTAGGTGAACACGCCCTAAAAAATCGTATTGTTATGCCACCAATGACACGCTCTCGTGCAACACAGCCTGGTAACTCTGCAAACGATATGATGGCTGAGTACTATGGTCAGCGCGCACAAGCAGGTCTAATTGTGGCTGAAGGCACCCAAATTTCTGCAATGGGTCAAGGCTATGCTTGGACACCAGGCATTTACTCGCCTGAGCAAATTGCGGGTTGGAAGAAAACCACTGAAGCCGTGCATGCTAATGGTGGAGTTGTCTTTGCCCAGCTTTGGCACGTAGGTCGCGTTACCCATCCAGCAAACATTGGCGGTGAACAGCCAATTTCATCATCAGCGATGAAAGCTGAAAATGTAAAAGTATTCATTGATGACGGCAGCAATGCACCGGGTTTTGTGGATGTGGTTGAGCCACGTGCAATGACCAAAGCTGACATCGAACAAGTGATTGGCGAGTATCGTCAGGCTGCATTAAATGCCATTGAAGCTGGCTTTGATGGAATCGAGTTACATGCGGCAAATGGTTATTTGATCAATCAGTTCATTGATTCAGAAGCGAACGATCGCACTGATGAATATGGTGGCTCAATCGAAAACCGTCTGCGCTTTTTAAGTGAAGTCGTCACGGCGATGGTTGATGCCATTGGCGCTGATAAAGTGGGTGTGCGTTTAGCGCCATTTACCTCACTTAACGGCACTGTTGATGCAACGCCTGTTGAAACCTATACCGCTGCTGCAGCAATGCTTAATGGTCATAACATTGTTTATTTACACATCGCAGAAGTAGATTGGGATGATGCGCCTGAAACCCCACTTGAATTCAGACAAGCCGTACGTGAAGCTTACAAAGGCGTGTTAATTTACGCAGGTAAGTATGACGCAGCAAAGGGCGGACAAGCGATTAACGATGGCTTAGCTGACATGATTGGTTTTGGTCGTCCGTTTGTATCAAACCCTGACCTACCGAACCGCATTAAAAATGGTTACCCATTAGTTGCCCATGATCCTGCTACCTTATTCGGCGGAGATGAAAAAGGCTTAACTGATTACCCAGAGTACAGTGAGCAGTAAACTAGCTCATGGCTAAAAAGATTGGCTAGTTGAATCCGCTGCGATCAACTAGAATAGAGATTAATAGCAACCTCGCTAACGCTTGGTTGCTATTTTTTTGGTATTTTAATTATTTAAATCCATCGTGATAAATCTCGTTGATTTCACAGTTTACAAAAACAATGTTCGTGACTTTATCGATAATCGTTTATAACAGCGTCACTTCTTTTCATATTCATCAATTCCACTTTAGAGGCCATACATGCGCGGAGCCTTGTTTTTATTCATCGCCACTTTGTTGGCTGCACTTGGCTGGATTGCCTCGAAAGTCGTGGTAATGGATATGCCAGGCGAGACCTTTATTGCCAGTCGCTTCATGCTAGCAAGTCTAGTGTTACTGCCATTTTGCTATAAAAGCTTATGGCGTTTGCGGGCGAAACAAATTCTGCTTGCTTGTGGCGTGGGGATCTTTCTAGGTCTGGCACTATTGGTATGGGTACATGCGGTGTCAGTGACCCAAAGCTTGTCGGAAGGGGCATTCATTATGAGCCTAGCCATGATCATTGCACCGATGACAGCCTGGATTTTATTTAAGATTAAACCTAACAAAGCTTTTTGGTATGCCTTACCCATGAGTATTGCTGGGATGATGCTCATGACATTAACCAATGGCTGGCAAGTGGATGAATCTCAATGGTTCTTTTTATTCGCTTCAGCGTTATTGTCAGTTCATTTTGTATTAAATAAGAAGATCAGCAATCGTATTAAACCGTTAGATTCAATCTGCTTACAGCTGTTTATGGTAGGTTTAGTCGGCGGTATTTATGTTGCGTTCACGCAGCAAGCACCGTTTGAAGTCAGCAGTAACTTGGCGATATGGTTTGTGTTATCTACAGTGTTTGCGACATCGCTGCGTTACTTATTACAGACCATAGGTCAGTATTCTGTGAACATGGAAACCGCCGCGCTGATTATGGTTTTAGAGCCGATTTGGACCTTAATGTTGAGTATCTTGATGTTAGGTGAAAGCGTAGAAATGCAAAAGCTAGCGGGTGGCGTGGTGATCTTCTTGTCATTGATTATGTATATTAAATTATCAAAGCATTCACTTAAGTCTACAAATAAACAGAAAGCTGATTAAGCAGAACGCTGCACCCAATCACCCAATCACCCAATCACCCAATCAGCCAATGGTAAATGGTAGATGGTTATAGTCGGCGAAGTTATTTGAATCAAAGCACAGTTAAAAGGTGTTGATTAAAGTCATTAATCAACACCTTTTGGATTTAATTACAGCTCCGACTCACCATCCATTTTCTTGAATAACCAATCCGGTAGCTTATGCCAACTACCATAGTTTGGGTTTGACTTTAGTACTTCTTGTTGCGACTGCCATTCAATCTCGCCTTCAGCGTTTTTGCTCACTTGCCAATACAGAGATGATTGCTGGGCAAATAGGTAATGATGCAACTTCTCAGCAAAGGCTGCACTGTGAACAAATAACCCAAACTCCACATTGATAAAGTCTGAGCGCGGATCAAAGTTAGACGACCCGATATAAGACACGCGGCTATCTAAAATGATGGTTTTATTGTGATAATAAGTATCGCCATGATAAAAGTGGTCATCATTTTTAGCCGTGTCTTTATATTCGAAAATATCGACGCCCATATCCAGTAAGGTTTTACGGTGTTCTTCGTAGTAGGCGGGTATAAATAACGAGTCGTTCGATGCCGATGAGTTTGTGACTAGCTGTACTTTTGCACCTTGCTTTGTAAGCTTTGATACCACCGAAAAATCACCGTCGGTTGGCACAATATATGGGGTTGAAATAACCGCCTCTTTGGCATTAGCCAATTCATCCTGGATTGCAATTTCAGCACGTTGTCTAAAGTAAGGTAAACGGTTTTCCATTTTATTTAGCGAATCAAACACTGGGGAAACGGTGACATCAATCCACTGCGCTGCTGGCATTGTGTTGATGGTGTGCTCAATATCGGCAATAATTTCAGCATGCTTTTTTGTTGCCTTATTGAAGGCTTTTTTAAAATAGCGGGTATCGTTAATGTCTTTTTTAACATGAATCAGCTCGGCAATAGGCACTAAGTGTTCACTGTGCCACTGACGCTCATAATTGGTCGCGAAAGGCGCGATGACGTCACCTGAAAATAAAACATCTAGGTCGTAAAAGTTGGCCGCTTTACTGTAACCGAAATATTCGTCACCGATATTTCTACCACCTAAAATCATGTACTGATGATCAATGTTAAAGTATTTTTCGTGCAGGCGATTATCTAGCTTCTGCTGATGAATTTGAAAATCAAAAGCCCGTCCAGCCCAACCCATTTTGCGCGAATTAAAAGGGTTAAATATTCTGATTTGTACATTAGGGTGTTTATCAATATCAGCTAACCATTTGTCATTAAACACTAATAAGTCATCTAAGGTTAACCTAACTTTGACGCCGCGATCGGCAGCCTTGCTAATTTCATTTAGCAGGCTTAGTCCTAAGGTATCGCCATTCCATGAAAAGTAGGTCATGTCGATGCTACTTTTGGCTTGCCTGACTAACTCAATACGGTGTGCAAATGCTTCATTGGCTCTAGGGATGATATAAGCTTTAGCTTGATAATCACGCTTTTGAAAGTTGGCCTCAAAATCGTCTGGTACGCTTGGGTTCGGGGTGGCGCAGCCGCTTAACAGCAAGATGCCACATAGCAAAGCCCAAATGGAATTGTGCTGGTTAAGTTTGAATAATGTCATTGAAAATATTTTACCTTAGCAAGAAAAAGTCATAGAAAAGGCCAGCGAACTGGCCTTATTAACATGTCATTAGTGTGTTGTGCTAGACACCTGGTTAATGCTTACATGTAACCTAATATTAGATTTAGGTTTTCTAGTCCTTGTAGGCGACCGTCGCGTAATTCTGGGTCGACGCCTGGTTGTTTGCTATCCCAATCTTGGGTGAAGGTTTCAACGCCATCTTCATCAAACACAAGTACACTGTCACTGTTGTATTGGTAGTCGTTAAACAGCTCATCGCTGAACCATAGACGAGACATTCTATCCATCAATGCTTGGTCTTTAGTGCTTACTTTTACTGAAGAACCATCCAGTTTTAACGGTTTGTTAAACACAAATGGCAGTTCTGATGCATTACAAGCACCGCTAATACAGCTTACAGTCTTAAGTACATCGCCAATATCCACAGCGCCTTCTTGTCCATCGGTATTGTAAGTCCATACGTTAAAGCTTGCGTGATAACCAAATTGGTAAAAGGTCGCTTCTACATTATCCTCTTGGCTGTCGCGAGCCTGTTTACGTGCAGGTCCTGCAAATAACACGTCATTCAACATCATTTTAAACTGCTTCATGTTGGCTAACGCGCCTGACACTTCACCTTCTTTGTTTGGGTAAAAATCAGTTAAGCCTAATAAGCCATTCGTGGTGTCACCATTACCTAAACCAAAGTAAAACTTGGTAATCGCCTCGTATGCAGAGCTTGGTAAAATATCGCCAAGTTCGACTTGCGCTTTAATATCATCAGCAGTTAGTTGGGCTATTTCTTGCTCTACTAATGCCATGTTATTTTTGTCTGCAAGCCACTCAATCATGTTTTGGTTAACATCGCCTTGCTCGATTAAATCTTGGTCATCTTCAGTCATTAAGTTAATAATGGTTGGAATTAAAAACGTTAAGCTTGGCAGCATAGCGGTGCTGCTAGCTTCGTCAGTGTTTGACCCCACAACCGTTGGCACAGTGAAGTGATCAAGTGCTGGCTGAGTTCTTAAGTGATAACCTTTAATGGTTGAACCAAAAATCGGTTTTTTATATTCAATGTAAGGCGCGAAAGGCATTAAGTTTGCCAATGGCGTCGTTTCATTTGAAACCTTACTGGTTAAACAAATACCACTGCCAACTAAGTTGTCTAAGTCAACACAAGATAATCCAGTCCAGTCGCCAATGCGCGAAAGCGCTGATGATGCTTTTCTTTGTACTTCTAACAATTGATCAAGTGGCAAATCTTTTAAATCAACTTGGTCAAGCTCAGGCATTTCGGCCTGATAATCTGCTATTTTATCGGCAAAATCTTCTGCTTGGTCGTAACTACGATAATCGAAACCTGCTGGATTACTTTGCATAATCGCGCGAGTAAAGTACTCACCTGACATCGGCTCTTCGGTGTCAGTTTGCTGTAAAATACCGACAGACATAGCGCCAGCGCCTTGACCCATTAAGGTGACATTTTCAATATCACCGCCGAATTCTGCGATGTTTTGGTTAATCCACTTAAGGGCTGTTTTTTGGTCGCCAAGGCCATAGTTGCCGCCCTGCGAATCTTTCAGCCAGTGGCTGCCTAACATGCCTAAACGATAGTTAAGGGTAATGGCAATAAATGGGTTACCTTCAGCTGTACCTTGAGCGACAACGGTATCGCCATGAATAAGCGGTTCAGAACCTGCACCAGACTCGAAATCGCCACCATGAATAAATACATAAACAGGTAATGATGTCTCTTCTGCGACATCTGCAGGACGCCAAATATTAAGGCTTAAACAATCTTCAGATTGCAGTTCCTGTGTGGTTTTAAGCTGGGGACAAGCAAAACCAAACTCTGTGGCATTAACTTCAGTTGTCATGTCGCTTACGCCGCTGTGAACAAATCGTTCTGCTGTTGCGTAAGTAATGCCTTTAAAGCTTTCAATGCTGGCTAAAGACTCTTCGCCGTCACTTGAAGTGACTACGTGAGATTCTTTTGTTGCTGTAATAATGCTGTTACCGATTTCAAGGCTGACTTCTTCAGGTGGTAACGGCTGAAGTTGTGGTGGTGGAGTCGGTGTTGTTTCTGGCGTCTCATCACTATCACTACCGCAAGCGGCTAAAGTCAGTGTAATGGTAACGGCTAGTAGTGTTTTATTGAACAAAGTCATCGTTGTATCCTGTAATACTCTAGCTGTTATAAGCTAGGCTGTTGACGTAGCCAGCAGTTCGCCAAGTTAGGCTTACTGATTATTGTTAAGGTCTGTTGGCTGCGCTGTCAGTGAATGTGGGTGTATAATAATTGCTCAAGCTATCTATCTGTAATCGCATATGTAGGATGGAGTCCTCATTGAGTTTTCAGCCTACATAGCCATAGTCAGTGATATTGAGCTAGCCTTTAGTTGGCTAGCTCGTCATGTGCTTTGTCGAACAATTAATATTTAGAAGTGGTAGCCAAAGTTAACCGTAAATGAGTTACGTGTTTCGCCTTTGTTGTAAAGCACACTCAGGTTGTAGTTTTTGCCAAATTGCTTGTTAAATCCGATTAAGTAAGCCCATTTGTTTAGGTCTACGCCGACGTTATAGAAAAATTCTTCTCCGCCTAGTTCAACACCAGCAATCGTGCCTTCCATATTCGGATTTAAGTCTTGATACTCAGCACCAACAAAAATTTGTGCACGGTAATCAGCTAATTGGTAACCCAACATAGGTTGAATCGTTAAGATACCGTCGCTCCATTTATCACTACCTTCCATTTTTGTTTTGGTGTAAGTGGTTGTTACTGAGGCAAAAAGCTGTTTGTAGCCAACTGATAAAGTCGTACCGATACCGGCTAAGTCATAATGTAAATCAAGTGGCACTGATAATGTGCCCGAGTTACATAATGCAGATAGCTCATCACATAGTGCGTTACCTAATCCTGGTAGTTTGTTATTCAGTGCATCTTGTAGTTGGCGACCAATTTCACCGGTGTACTCCGCATCAACCTGGGCATCAACATTCAGTTTTCCGTAGTACCCAAACACATTCCAAAATGGCAGGATGTTCATTTCACCGCGTAAAGTTAATGTTTCAGCATTCACTTGGGCTACCGATTTATAGGGATCGAATAGCTCATTTAACTTAATGCCCATAATGTCAAAGTCAGTAAAGCCAAAGTTCATATCTTGGTTGCGGTACGCCATAGAGATACCAAACGGTAAAGGCACATCAATGCCTTGCTGGCGAACCATGTCACTCATTAAAGGAAAGACTCTGTCTAACTTTACGCTTTCCTCTTTGTATCTCGGATCAGATACCTGTGATAAACGTGCTTCGTTTAGCACTTTAGAGTGTGTTTCATCATCGTAAAAAACCACAGGTTCAACCAAGGTAGTAACACTCACAGGTTGGGCTTTTTTATTCATGCCAATAGCTTGGATGTGCTTTTGCTTAATTCTGACGCCTTCATCGTGAACCTCAAAATCAACCACTTGTTGATAGTCATTAATTCGAAAATTTTGGTATGCAAAATCACGAGTATTTTTAATAACCATACGCACTGGTTGATTGTTTTCCGCAATGATTTTAACTCGCATAAAACGGAAATAAGCGATGTCTTGTGGTAAGCCAAATTTTGAATAGTTAAATGCAATTTCTACCTGACCATTACCCAGCTCAGTTGCAGTAACAGAGTTTGGATCGTAGCTTTGGGCATATTTACGTAAGCGATACTCAATTTTGGTGTTGGCTTCAATTTCATTGATGATGTCTTCATTTTCATCAACCTTGGATGGATCGTATTTAATCCTAAGGTCAATGTTGCCTTTCTCATCAGTATTTTGAACCAAGAAGACTTCTGAACGACGCTCTTGGTCACCCACTTTAGTTGTGCGGCTTACATGCTCGACCAAGTGCTCACCTTGCGCTAATGAGCTTAAGCCAAGCTTAGGTAGATCATCAGCAATACCGTACTTTGCAAAAATAGCTCTGCCAGTCAAAATTTGTTCTTGCTGTTTAACGACTTCGATTTGCGTATCTTCAGCAAATGCATGCACTGGATAATTGAGTGCCAACAAGCCTATACCAAGGGTTAATACTTGCATTGGGAATGATGTCATCCAGTTCTTTGTAAAGCTCATGTCTAATACTCCTATTGAACCGCAAAACTATGCGTATTCAATCGTTATTGATATCAACTAACGAACCTTGGTCAGTTGTGAACCCCATACAATTTCTGCTTAAAGTGGCGCATCTTTATGTGCTGCTCATCTTGTTACATTGTTGAAATTGCATCGGTCTTAATGTGTTGGCGAGCATTCTAGGGGGAGACATTAATTTAAGTTAATCGCGTTTGTAGGATGAAACCCTCAGGTTGTTTTTTGCTCGCTGAGGGTTATTTGTTCTTTATTAAGTCGTGGGAGCGAGTTAATTGAGCTGAATGGCAATTAACCAATTGCCAATCGTCGATTGGTTTTAAGGGCGTAGTTTTAGTCGCTTAGTTATAGGCGCTTAGTTATAGGCGCTTAGTTTTAGTCGCTTAGTTTTAGTCGCTTAGTTCTAGCCGCTTAGCTTTAGTCGCTTAGTTATAGTCGCTTAACTTTAAAGGTTTAGCCTAAGGCGCTTAGTTATAGCCGCTTAGCTTTAGCCGCTTAGCTTTAGTCGCTTAGTTTTAGCCGCTTAGCTTTAGACGCTTAGCTAAGGTTTTGTGCTTTTAAACGGAAGATGACTCTTGGAAGAGGTGGTGATTTGATTTGTTATTTTTTATTGGAGCAAGCCAAAACACTCAGCAAGAGAGTTAAAGGTATGGATGTTCTAGGCGAGGGTTTAATCCTACAAACGTGATTTAAGTGCAGGTTAGTTTGTCTTTATAGTGCCCCAATTCAAGCTGCATATATGACGTTAGCCTTAAAATAAATACACCATGGTGTGCTTATTAGGGGGTAATTAGTCATAACAGATATAACCCCGTTTATTGAACGATAAGCCTTCCTGTTTACTGCTAATAAAAACAGTTAAACGAGTGAGATGCATGTCGCTATACAGACCAAAAGAGAGATAGCATGACTCATATTAAGAAATTAGCTGCATTATTGTTAGTGACCATTTTAATGGGCTGTAGCACGACGCATACACTAGATATTCGTATTCCTGAAAAAGGATATGAACAGGCTATCGTTGGTGATATTGCCGATAATACATCGAAAGAACCTTTACGTTTTTGGGCCGGTGAGCAGGATGATTTTTTATATTCAGAGCTTAACAAATCAACTCCACTGAAGGTTCAAGGTGATGCGTTAAATATTCTCGTGCTATCGGGGGGAGGTGCTAAAGGTGCGTTTGGTACTGGTATCGTAAATGGCTTATATGAACAAGATAAACTTGAGCAATACACCATTGTAACAGGCGTGAGTGCAGGGGCTCTGATTGCACCATTTGCATTTTTAGGTGGCGATGAAGTTCCTCGACTAAAAGAAGTCATGTTAGGTATCACAGATAAAGAAGTGATTGGTAAACGTAATTTTTTAAATACGTTATTCAAAGACGGGTTTAGCAATGGCGACAATATGCTCGAGTTTATTACCCATGTATATAACCCAGAAATGATTGAGCAAATTGCCAAGCAACATCAAGCGGGTCGTCGACTCTTTATTGGCACCACTCAATTTGATTCAGGTCGTTTATCCATTTGGAATATTGGTCAAATTGCCAATAGCGATATAGAAAATAAACAGGTTTTAATTCATCAGATTATTGCTGCAAGTTCGTCAATTCCTGGGGTTTTTCCGCCGCAGTTTATTCAAGTGAATTATCAAGGTGAACAGTACGAAGAGCTGCATGTCGATGGCGGTTTATCGGCGCAAATGTTCTTTGAACCGACTCAAACTGACTTTAGCAAAGTGTCTAAAGCTTTAGGGTTAACGCAGCAGCCTTATATTCATGTTATTCGCAACGGCATGTTTAATATGCCCTATGAACCGACGCCAGATAAAGGCATGAAACTCCTAACTCGCAGTTTAAAAAGCTTAACCGTACTGCAAAGTCGTGGAGACTTATACAAGATGCTTTACGATAGCGAACTTCAGCAAATCGATTTACGTTTTACCTATGTTGATGATGAGTTTAAAGCGCCTTCAAAAACCAAAGCGATGTTTGACCTTGAATACATGAAAGCGCTTTATCAATATGGCTTTGACAAGGTAGTAAATGGCACCGTGTGGTCACAAGAACTGCCATAAGTAACACCGTTATAAGTATGTTTTATCTATAATTAGTATAAGAAAAAACAATAACTTAATTATTAATCTACTCGTTGGTTATTGGCGTTCGTTATCATGTTTTGTGGTGTCACGAATAGCCAACTTGCCTTAAGGCATTTTTTTCGTAACCAGTGCACGGAAGCTACACGTTAACCGGACTTTATGTCCGGTTTTTTTTGTCTATTTTTTAAGGATGATATTGTTTAAGGCAGATATTATTTAAGGCTGAGTTTGCCGGTTCAACTGTTACCAACTGCTAGATTGGCGGCATCAATGCCCATTTGATAACCAGACTCTAAGATGGCTTTATCTGTGGTTAGACGGCCAACATTGAATTCTGCTGGTGGAGCGATAACATTGATTTTGCAATCCAGGGGTGGTGACTGAATAAAATCAATCGCGTCATTATAACTATTGGCACGATTGACCATTGCATTGGCTAGTTGTGGGTGAGCTTTTAATGCACGCTTTATTAGCCAAGGTAGTTTCGGGGATTTCTTTCGGTAACCCAGTGGCCTTGATAGCACGACAGTGATTTCTTTCGCTCCCATTTCGTAGGCTTTGATAATTGGAATCGAGTCAGCGATACCGCCATCTGTCATGGGGCTGCCTTGATAGGCTGGAAAATCTCTAAATGCGATAGGTACTGAACATGATGCTTTTAAGATATGTTCGATATTGTCAGCATTACTTTTAATATAAACCGCTTTTCCAGTAGTAATGTCTGTTGTGACCACAAATAGTGGGACCGGTTGTTGGCTAAAGGTGTCCATATCAAAGTGACATTCTTTGGCAAGAATATCCCATAACCAGTTTAGGTCTAGCCAGTGTCCACCTTTAATAAAACGTTTTAAATCAATGAATTCAGGCAAGCATGAGTAGTGGGTGATAATACGGTAATTTCGTTGCTTTTGATTTGAAAGCCAAGAGGCGAGATTAGTTGAACCAGCGGAAACACCGATACAAAAATCAAAAGGGCGATGGTTTAAATCAATAAAACGATCTAACACTCCTGAGGCAAAAATCCCTCGCATGGCACCACCTTCTACAATCAAGGCGTGAGGTGGGGGAGATGGCTGAAGTAAATTGGTATCCATGCGTGTGTTAACTGGTTTCATTTTGATTATTTATTGAGTTATGTACATTAGTTATTAGGCTGTAATTAGAAAGCCGCTTTCTATGTTAATCACCATAGAGTAAAGACTCAATCACTTCAATCTCAGATAGAGTTGCAGACAGTACCCAAGGCTGAGCACTTATTAAGGTTTTAGTGTTTATGGAAGTATTTTGATTCTAATTGCGCTAACGTTAAGGGTTTATCGAAGTAGTAACCTTGTATTAGTTCACAACCATATGATTTTAAAGTTGAAAACTGTTCTTTTTCTTCGACGCCTTCAGCGACAACTTTGATATCGTAAGCTTCACTTATAGCTAAAATGGCTTTGACTAGGGCATTACTTTGAGGGCTGCTGATCATATTATTAATGAAACAGCGATCTATTTTGATTTCAGTTATCGGCAGTTCATTTAAATAGCTTAATGAAGAATATCCTGTACCAAAATCATCAAGGGAAATACCAAATCCTAGTGCTTTTAATTCATTTAAAATAATGGATGTCTTTTTTAAATCTTTCAGCACTAAGTTTTCAGTAATTTCTAATGTAATACGTTGCTGATCAATATGGACCTCATTAACTATTTGAGTAATCGATTCGGCAAAATTGATATCCAATAATTGATGGGGAGAAATATTAATAGCCACACGGATCGCACTATCGCCATTGGGTGAGATGGCTAAAATATCTTCACAGGTTTTACGGAATATAAACAAACCTATGCTGTTTATTAGGCCTGTTTTCTCGGCAATATTAATGAAAATTTCTGGTGAGATGTTACCCAGTATTGGATTGTTCCAACGGGCTAATGCTTCAACACTCTGCAGTTTTTCAGAATTTGTGGTGATTTGAGGTTGATATAAGACGCTAATTTCATTCTTGGCTAAAGCGGATCTTAGCTGTTCTTCAAGTTGGTATTCATAAGTTATTTGAGCATCGACCTCTTCATCAAAGAAATTGACCAAACCATTCAATTTGGCTTTGGATTTATAAAGTGCAATATCGGCTTTACGAATTAACCCTTCAGGGTCTTGGCTGTCAGAGGGGTACATACTGATCCCAATGCTACCTTTAATCTCATGGTGATTGTCATTCAAGCTATATTCTCGATTAAAGATACCCTGGATCAAGACAACTTTTTGATGCACTTGATGAATGTTGTCTAAGTTTGGAAAGCAAAATGCGAACTCGTCTCCGCCAAAGCGTGAAGCTGTGTCTTCTGACACTATAGATTGTTCTATGTTTCGGCTCACTTCTTTGAGTAATTCATCCCCAACTGAATGGCCATAAACATCATTAATTTTTTTAAAATTATCGATATCAATCAATAATACCGCGAGTTTTTTATGCTTTTTGTTAGCGGTTTTGATCCCTTTAGCAATATGCTCTACGAAGCATAATCGATTTGGAAAACCTGTTAGGCCATCATGCATCGCCATATGCTTCATGGTGGCTTTGGAGTTTTCTAACCTTTTAAAGTCTTTCTCAATTTGAAACTTGAACTTTTTAAATCTTTTAGCAATTAAATTACTGGCGAATAGGCAGCCTCCCACCATAAAAAAGGTCGATAGAATACTTAAAGTGAGCACCTTCATCAGTTTTTCATGGTTATTTAGAAGCAATTTTTCTTGTTTATTATTCAGATACTTTTCAAAGTCATGTGAATTGAAATGTGCCCCGACAACCCAGCCCCATGGCTCAAGTAATTTGGCATAACTAATCTCAACATGGGCTCTTTTTTCTTTGGTTAAATTAGCTAAATCAAATTCCATGAAATTCCCCTCAATGCTAACTTGAGAGAGCAACTGATTGACTAATTCTTGAGTCGTGTGCTCATGGTGTTCGACGAAGTCATGTCGTTGATGGCTGATAGGGTTGGCCAGTGGATGACCACTCTTATTAATAATGAAGACACGCTGATGTTTGTCGTCATCATATTCAGAAATCCAGTTTAGGAGGGTATCTTTAATATCTTCTTCTACATCGGCGAGATATTCGCCTGTGCCGATAAACCAGTCATAGGGGCCAAATTGTTTGCCATAGCCCACTTTTTCGAACTCTTGGTTAGCAGGAAAGCCAGGTTTTTGATACCACCAATGATAAAAAGCTTCACCGTTATGCAGTTGTATTTTCTGGATGTGCTCTTTCAGGATATAAGTCCCACGAAGATCTTGAGCGTTCCATACTGAGGTATTTTCTAAATGAGGTTTTAATCCGTGTAGTACATTTATGCCATCCATTTGGAAAATAAAAAAATAACCTCTGCCATCATTAAACCTAATCGGCCTTAATGCATCAACAATCATTTTTTTGACTTCTGATTCAGGTTTATCTTGGTTGATATTAAAGATATTGAGAGCAATAGCGTGGGCTTCATTTACTCGCATTCTAGATAGGTTTTTTAGCTGTGAAAGCGCTGCACTTTTTTTGAATTCAATGATGTTTATAACTTGATTGACTTGCTGTTTGATTTCTTGTTTTTGGCGAGCAATGACGTCTTCTCTGAGGGATATTATACTGTTGTTGGCTTTTTCTTGGTTGTCACTGATGATGACAATATTAATAATAATCATGAAAAAGCACACTGTTAAGGCAGGTGCAAACTTAATTAAATTAATCAGTTTCTGTTCATTCCATAACACCATCATTATCTTTGTAAATCCTTTTACACCGAGATTAGCTTAAATTCAGTATAGAACAAAAATCACAGGCTTATTTAGAAAAAAAGTATAAATATCAGTTAATTTATTAAAGTTTGAAGTGTGTCTAACTATCGGTTTTCGACCGACTGGAAAATGGTTGAAAAGAGGAGTGAACCACTTTTTGCTTCAGCAGTATGAGTGATCGATCACTTAGCTTATTCTTGGGGATTGAGTGGTTGATGCTTGAGCTTTACATATTGCATAATATTTCGGTAATTATCGACCCATAGCGTTTCTCGGTTATCACTTAAATACTGCAATAATTCATCATGAGCTTGATTACTGACAGTTAAGTAATCTCCTTCAATTCCATGAAACAAGATATTGGCGATGCCACCTTGTCTGTGGGCTTTTTTTACAAAGTTAATCAGCGCTTCACCACTGACATTTTCGGGCATCAACAACAAATCAAATTTGGCATCATACTGCGGATTAAAGCCTTTAATCGCCACGAAATCGTTTCTTATTACCTCGACATAATTACCTTCAGCGGTTTCAGTATCGCCGCAGGGAATAGTAAAAGTGCGACTGGTTTGACTATCTATTGCTTGCAGAAAAGTATTGGCGACGCTGATTTCTTGCTGTATCTGAGTCAAGGTTTTAGTGTCGATATCATGATAAGCGGCAACCCAGTCACGGTCTTTTTGACTTTTACTACAAGGGTGAAAAATGGTGTGATTACCTAGCTCATGACCATTAGCGGCTACGGAGCGCCATTGCTCCATTCCTTGCTGTGTACCGGGATTTGCTAAGGTGAGGTAAAAAGAGGCTTTAAAGCCATATTTATCCAGTGCTGGAATAGCATGGGCTAATTGACTCATTAACGCATCATCATAGGACAGACTGACAGCGGCTTGATAATTAGCTGGCCAAATGAAATCGGTCTCTATGTCGGTTGAGTGAGCATAATAAGGGAGACTCATCGAGCAGGTTGCTGTGATAAAAGCAGCCATTAAGGTCCAAGTTGGTGATTTCATTTTCGCTATTCCTTGAGCTTTGATTTTTACCATGATGCATGAATGGGCTATAGCATGGCTATTGTCATAGTCATCGTAATGGCTATAGCCATTGTGAATGTTATTTTCTAAATAGATTCTCAAACAGTAACCCGCTACTTAAACAGCCCTAAAAGCGCGCTTGTTATTATGGCGGTAATTTTCACTAGAAAACAAATTGGAACAACAAAGTGGTTCATTGTGGATGATTAAGACCATAATGATTGGAGCTATCGGCTCTTTTTCTCTTTCGTAATGATCTTTAATATGCACTCCATCGACATCGTTCAATGAGGAAAATCATCATGTCTCACCAAATTATTAAAGATTTAAACAGCCGTTACACTGCTAAAAAATACGATTCATCAAAGCGTATTTCGGCTGAAGATATGACTGTGCTTAAAGAAGCTATACGTTTATCAGCTTCCTCTATTAACTCACAGCCATGGAAATTCATTGTGCTTGAGAGCGATGCAGCAAAACAACGTTTCCACGACACATTTGCTAATATGCATCAGTTTAACCAACCACATGCGACTGAAGCGTCACATATTATTATGTTCGCTCATAACCCTAATTTCACTAAAGATGACTACAGAAAAGTCGTTGATGTTGAAGTTTCTTCAGGTCATTTACCTGCTGAAATGTATGACAACATGCTTAACGGAGCTTTTGGTTTTGTGGATCTTAATACCGATGAGAATGGTTATAATGGCGGCTGGACTAAGGCACAAACTTACATAGCAATTGGTAATACTTTGCATGTACTTGCTCGCTTAGGTATTGATTCAACGCCAATGGAAGGGGTTGACCCGGATTTAATCGGTGAGATTTTTAATGAAGAATTAGGCGGTTATGTGTGTCAATTCGCGTTAGCGATTGGTTACCACAAAGACGGCGAAGATTATAACAAAGGCTTACCGAAAGCCCGCTTACCAGAAGCTGACGTCATTACAGTTTTATAATTGTCAGATTTCAATAAAAAGCTCAAGCCATTGCTTGAGCTTTTTTGTTACTGAAAATCAGTACAATAATGGTTTTATTGATTTCGGTTACTTGTCTGCATTGGTGGAGCCAATTTTATGAATGGCTAAGTCAGCGCCGATATATTCATCTTCTTGGCTTAAACGTAAGCTAGATACTTTATTGACGATGCCATAAACGATGAACCCACCAACCACAGCGAATACGACGCCAGCAGCAGTGCCAACAAGTTGCGACATAACGCTTACACCACCAAGGCCGCCAAGACTTTGTTGGCCAAATATACCCGCTGCAATACCGCCCCAAACACCACATAAACCATGAAGTGGCCATACACCTAAGACATCATCAATTTTAGTGCTGCGCTGAAGCTTAGTGAACACAAATACAAACAGTCCGCCAGCAACCCCGCCTACCACGAAAGCGCCAATAGGATGCATTAAATCAGAACCTGCACAAACAGCGACTAAGCCTGCTAGTGGACCATTATGAATAAATCCGGGGTCATTTTTACCGACAATAAGCGCAATAATAGTGCCGCCCACCATGGCCATTAAGCTATTTAATGCTACAAGGCCACTAATGCCATCTAAGGTTTGTGCTGACATGACATTAAAGCCAAACCAACCAACGATTAAGATCCATGAACCCAATGCAAGAAACGGAATGTTTGAAGGTGCAAAGGCTACCCCTGGTTTACGACCACCACGGACACCCAAAAAGTAAACTGCGACTAACGCTAACCAGCCGCCCATGCCATGGACGACAACTGAACCTGCAAAGTCGTGAAACTCAGCGCCAAAAGTACTACCAAGCCATGCTTGAAAACCATAGTTACCATTCCAAATAATCCCTTCGAAAAGTGGATAAACAAAGGCAACAATTAACGCTGATGCAAACAAGAATGGACGGAAACTGCCACGTTCAGCAATACCGCCTGATACGATTGCTGGAATCGCTGCCGCGAACGTTAATAGGAAAAAGAACTTCACTAAGTCATAGCCATTATTTGCTGCTAGCGTGTCGGCGCTAACAAAAAAGTGGCTACCATAAGCAATTTGATAACCTATGACGAAGTAGGCGACAGCTGAAAAGGCGAAATCAGTTAAGATTTTAACTAATGCATTAACTTGGTTTTTGTGTCGAACGGTACCAACCTCTAAAAATGCAAAGCCTGCGTGCATCGCAAGCACCATAATTGCACCAAGTAGGATAAAAAGGGTGTCTGCACTTTGTGCAATGACCCCGATTGCGTCACTAATATTGTCCATTTATGCTCCCCAAAGCTATTCTCTTATTAAAATTCATAGGCTTAGTGAAGCAAGAATTATTCCCATGTTGTAAAAATGTTACGCTTGGCAGGTTCGTTATTGGTGCAGGTAAGTAAAATTACTGTGCTAACAGTGAGTTCGATGAGCTATAGAGGTGCGATAGTTGTGAGTCTTTTGGTTGAGTTTCGATTTTTAAGGGCAGTTTTAAGGCTTTAATGATTCAACTTGGTGCAAGCTGGTTTCATGATAGTGCAAATAGATTTATGCGATCGCAAAGTTTAACTATCAGAAAGTTAAGCTATCAAAAAGTTAAGCTATCACAAAGGTTAATCATTAATATAAGAGTTAAACATTAATATAAGAGTTAAACACTAATATAAGAGTTAAACACTAATATAAGAGTTAAACACTAAGCCACAAAATGAATGGCTTAAGATTGACGAATATCCTTAGCAAGTTCTAGCATGATTTAAACTGTAATTTATGAGACTTGTTTCAATCCAGCTTTGTTCAATCAAGCGTTGTTCAATCCAGCTTTGTTCAATCAAGCGTTGTTCAATCCAGCTTTGTTCTATAGCTTGCGACTACCTTTTTTCCTTTAAGAGATCATTTGCGATCAAATTCTCAAATTTGGATTGAGATTGCAGACGATACTTGTATTTAACTAGACGATCGGTCTAATATTGAGCCATGACAGAATCACAACTGGTAAAAGCGGCTAAACCTCGTCGAGGTCGACCACCAAAGGCTGCAAGAGACAATCAAGATACTCGCGCTGAGTTAATTCGCAGCGGCCTTGAGCAGCTGACCGAAAAAGGTTTTGCTTCATCAGGGATTGATCAAATATTGCGAAAAGTAGGCGTGCCTAAGGGATCTTTCTATTATTACTTTTCCAGTAAAGAAGAGTTTGGTCAGGTTGTGATTGACAATTATGCGACTTATTTTGCGCACAAACTTGATAAGCACTTGTTAGATCAAGCCTATTCGCCCTTAGCACGTATTGGCCAATTTGTAGAAAGCGCCAAAACAGGCATGGCGCGATTTGAGTTTAAACGAGGTTGTTTAGTGGGCAATTTAGGCCAAGAAGTGGACTTGCTGCCTGAGAGCTATCGCCAGCAGTTGATTGATATATTTTTAGATTGGCAACAAAGGTTATCCATTTGTCTTGAGGCGGCTAAAGCTCAAGGTGAAATCGCACAAAGTGCAAATTGTGAATTACTTGCTGAACAGTTTTGGGTTGGCTGGGAAGGTGCGGTAAGCCGCGCTAAGCTAGTTCAAAGCACCCAACCTTTACAGAATTACCTCGAGTTTTTTATCGCTGGATTACCGCGATAAAAAATTTTCAACCATTTATAGACGCTCGGTCTATATTAAGGAGACACCATGTTTAATGGTTTATTGATTGAAAAAGATGACCAAGGTTATCACGCAGAAGTTAAAGCAATTGATGAAAGTCTGTTACCTGAAGGCGATGTTAGCGTGAAGGTACTTTATAGCACGGTAAATTACAAAGATGCTTTGGCGATTACCGGAAAAGGACCGGTTGTTAGGCAGTTTCCTATGATCCCGGGTATTGATTTAGTCGGTGTGGTTGAGCAATCAGATAGTGATAAATTTACTCAAGGCGACCATGTGCTACTTAATGGTTTCGGAGTTGGCGAAGTTCACTGTGGTGGCTTAGCGACAAAGGCACGTTTAAAAAGTGAATGGTTAATTCCGCTTCCTGCAGCGTTTACGCCAAGACAAGCTATGTCAATTGGTACTGCAGGTTATACGGCCATGCTGTCTGTTATTGCACTTGAAAAAAACGGTGTGACACCGGATAAAGGTGAAGTATTAGTAACAGGCGCCAATGGCGGAGTAGGGAGCTTTGCTATCGCTATTCTAGCCAAGCTTGGTTATAAAGTTGTGGCTTCAACAGGTCGTGCTGATCAATCCGCTTATCTAGAAAAGTTAGGCGCTACAGAGGTGATTGATCGTAATACTTTATCAGAGCCTGGTCGTCCATTAGCGAGAGAACGTTGGGCTGGTGCGATTGATTCTGTAGGGAGTCATACCTTGGCAAACATTTGTGCTAGTACCCAATATGGCGGCACAGTGGCAGCGTGTGGTTTAGCCCAGGGAATGGATTTTCCATCTTCAGTGATGCCATTTATTTTACGCGGGGTGACATTAGCGGGTATCGACAGCGTCATGCGCCCACTTGAAGATAGGTTAGAGGCTTGGCAGCGTTTGGCTGAGATTATCGAGCCGGAAATGTTTGATGATATTTCCAAAGAAATCAGTTTAGATGAAGTGATTAATACCGCTGATGCTCTGATTGCTGGCAAGGTGCGTGGCCGCGTGGTGGTGAAGCTAGCGAAATAAAATTTCTATTTAATACCGCCTTAATGAGTTAATAAAAAAGCCAGTCAGTGACTGGCTTTTTTGTGCGAGTTCAATATGAAAACTCACGTTTGAATGGTTAACTGATTACCAGATGCGAACACGTTCATCTTCAGGCAAGTAAAGTTTGTCACCAGGTTTAACATCAAATGCTTTGTACCATGCATCATGGTTACGTGGTGCTAATGCGCGGTATCGACCTGGAGCATGGGTACCGGCGCGAAGCTGGCTTAACATGCTTTGTTCGGTGCGTTTTTCTTTCCACACTTGTGCCCAAGCTAAGAAGAAACGCTGATCGCCAGTTAATCCGTCGATAATAGGTGCTTCTTTGCCATTTAAACTTAACTGGTAAGCGTGATATGCCATAGATAGACCACCAACATCACCAATGTTTTCGCCTAAGCTATTACGGCCATTAACGAAGTTTTCAGGGATAGGCTCATATTGACTGTATTGGGCGGCAAGCATATCTGCTTTCGCTTCAAATGCAGCACGGTCGCTATCAGTCCACCAGTTACGCTGAATACCATTAGCATCGGACTTAGAACCTTGGTCATCAAAACCATGGCCCATTTCATGGCCAATAACTGCGCCAATACCACCGTAATTCACAGCAGGATCAGCGTTAGGATCGAAGAATGGTGGTTGTAAAATTGCCGCTGGGAATACAATTTCGTTAAATGAGCTATTGTAATAAGCATTGACAAATTGTGGTGTCATGCCCCAACGATTGCGATCGGTTTTCTTCAGCTCTTTAGCAACGCTATCAGCATGGAAGTACTGACGTAGATTTTTGATATTGCTTAGCAAATCTTTGTTAGTCAGTGCTAATCCATCAAACTCTTGCCACACATCAGGGTAACCAATTTTAGGCTTGAAGGCAGCTAGCTTAGCGTGAGCGTTCACTTTAGTTTCATCGCCCATCCAATCAAGACCATCAATGCGTTGGCCTAATGCAGATCGAAGGTTTTCTACTAACTCAGCCATTTGTTGCTTAGATGACTCAGGGAAGTAGCGAGCAACATAGACTTTACCGATTGCAAAACCAAGTGACTGAGTACCAGACATTTCAGCGACAGCGCGCTTCCAACGTGGCTTAGGCTCTTCTTGACCGCTGAGTTCTTTGCCGTAAAACGCAAAGCTAGCATTGTAGATATCTTCTGATAATAAACCTGCATTGTTACTGACAGTGTGGAAGGTGAGGTAATCTTGCCATACATTGAGTGGCTGATTATTAACCAACTCAATCATTGCCTTGATAGGTTCAGGCTGAGAAACGTTAAGCTGTGGTATTTGGTAACCTGATTGCTCAAAGAATAAGTCCCAGTTGAAGTTAGGGTATTCATTGTTTAAGTCAGCACGTTTTACCTGATTTAAGGTTAAATCACGGTTACGACGTTTTTCACGTGGCCATTGACCTTCAGCTATTTTAGTTTCTAATGCCACAATCGCTTCAGCGCGAGCTTGGCCATCTTTAATGCCTGCAAAAGCAAGCATTTCAGCAATATGGCTTACGTACGCGCTACGAATCTTTACAAAACGCTCGCTATCTTCTAGGTAGTAAGAACGATCTGGAAGACCTAAACCACCGGCACCAATTGATAATTCATACTGGTTTGGATCAAGACGGTTAAACCACATACCACCAGAAATTGGCGATTCAGCATCGGTTAGCCATGCATTACCAAAAACTTGGGTTAAGTCATCGGTATTTTTGATCGCTGTAATGGTGTCTAAAGTACCTTGAATTGGGCTGATGCCCAGTTTGTTGATGGTATCTGTGTCCATATAAGACTGATAAAAGTCAGCAATTAATTGCTCTTCAGCATTTAGGTCGCTGCGGCTTGCGATATCATCAATGATTTCTTTGACTTGCTGCTCGCTGCGTTCACCTAATGCGGTAAATGCACCGTAGCGAGTTTTATCAGCAGGCATTTCAAAATTGTCATACCAAGTACCGCTGGCATACATAAAGAAATCATCACCTGGTTTAACAGCTTCATTACGGGCGGTTAAATCAACGCCGAAATCACCCAATTCAGCTTTTTGGGTTAGGGTGGCGACTGCTGCTTTAACTTTATCTGTGGCGTTATCTGTTGTTTTTACATCTGAAGTGCCACAAGCGCTCAAAAATGTTGAGGCCAGTGCAATTGCGATCAGTGTTTTTTTCATTGTTGTCTGCTTCCTTACAAAGGATGGAATCGGTTTATATTTTTATAATTATTTGATGTTATTTTTTATGGGTATTTTAACGAAAGTGGGCTTTATCGGTAAAAAACCTATCCATACTCTTAGACTGAAGAAAAAAGTCAATTTAATAATTGTTAGCAAATCTTGTTTTTATTGAGTAATTTCAATATCAGCCTAGATTTTAGGCGCGGACAATAACTAAGTTTATCCCCCCAGTTCTGAAAAATATCGCGATATTATCAACTTAATATGTTTGTCACTCCCCCTTGTGATGTGCTTTTTGTGTTTCTGGTTGGTTGGTTTTGCGTGAATAATTTGTTTGGTTGATGTTAAATTTGGGCGAGTTTTAGCTATTTGTAACAAAATATTTGCCAGTTAACTTAATTGGCAACTAGAGGTTAAAAGGCACCACCTATTGTTTTAATAATAAATAACAAGGAATGTCTATGATCAAATCCAATATCATCTTTAAGCTTCAAGTTCAGGCGCAAACTCAGTTGCATAACCAAGTAAATTTAGTGATGCAGCATATGGGCAATGCCCTTGTTTCAGAGGGGGGATTGTTAGCACCACGTCAGCTAATCACTAAAGCTGGAATTATGTTGTTAGGCGCAATTGTCACTTTAGCGTTATTCGTTTTCATGGCGCAATTAGTTAAAAGTGACGCTGTATATGTTGATGAACCTGCTCCATTGCCAGTGATTAACTTTTTTCAAAAGCCACAAGAGCCTCAAAAAGTGATCAAAAAAATCAGGGTGCAACCTCAAAAAGTGCCTGCAATTATTGATCATACTCCTATGTCAACTTCTTCAGAGGGAGATGCTGACGTCATTAAAGGTTTTACGCCTGAAGCCTTACCTGTGCCAAAAGAGAACTATGATCGCAGCTACAATGATGGAGATGCGATGCCTGTTGTGCAGGTTTCACCGCAATATCCCATGGCTGCAGCGCGAGATGGTAAAGAGGGCTATGTGATTGTGATGTTTGATATTAGTAAGACGGGCGAAGTGATCAATGCTCAAGTGATGCAGGCTGAGCCCAAAAGAGTGTTTAATCGCTCGGCAATACAAGCGATTAATAATTGGAAGTACAAACCTAAAACGGTTGCAGGGCAAGCCATTGAGCAAAAAGGGCTGCAAGTGAGGCTAGACTTTAGCCTTGATCAGGCTAACTAAACTTGAGCTTATTCGCACTAAAACCTATCAAGTATTGATAGGTTTTTTGTCGACTAAATTTATCGTCGAGGAAGAATGATTAGCTGGCAGCTTGCTGAGAGGGCGGTAAATTATTGGCTATCCATTGCAAGGTAAATTCGATAAAGCGAGACAATCTAGCTGATTGATGGATCAATTGTGGATGCATCAAATACGTGGCTGAAGAGATAGTGCTTACCTGTGGCAATACTGTAATGAGTTGCCCTGAGGCTATTTCTTTGTCCACTAAGTATTCGGGCACCATAATAATCCCTTGTCCGGCAATGGCTAACGATTTGAGCATGTGATTGTCATTAACGCTAAGGCTACTTAATACAGGTAATGACTCGCCATTTAATGGCCATTCAGTAAACTCCGTTGCTGTTAGGCATTCATGCTTAGTTAAATCTGTCACCCGTTGAGGCATACCATTACGGTTAAGGTATTGAGGGGAAGCACAGCAAATGTGCTGATAAGAAAACAGCTTTTTTGCCACCATATTTTGTGGTGGTGTGTTAGTCGCGCGAATCGCTAAATCAAAATCACTTTTGGCAAGGTCATGGGTGGTGTAACTGCTATCGAGACTAAAGTTAATCTGTGGATGTTGTTGCTGAAACTCACTGCAGATAGCTAATAAATAACGCTGGGTAAATTGACTTGGTGCGGTGATTTTAATCCGTCCCGCAATACTGTTATTCTCATGACGGATCTGTCGGTCTAAATCTAAAAGCGACTGTTTTACATGACTCATGCTTGCAAGGATAAGCTCACCTTGAGGCGTGAGTTTTACACTGCGAGTGGTGCGGATGAGTAAGGGTCTGGCGAACTCTTTTTCAAGCTGTCTAATTTGCTCAGAAAGATATCCTCTTGAGATCCCAAGCGATGCTGCGGCTTCAGTAAAACTTAATTGTTTTGCGACTTCACTGAACAGAAATAGCCGTTCAAATTTCTTGTGTTCTCGACTCATGTCATCATCATCTTAAAATCAACACCCTAAAATCATCATCTTAAATTAATTATCTTA
>NZ_MCUF01000016.1:0-46474 GCF_002873615.1 Shewanella sp. 10N.286.51.B7 | reverse complement strand
AGTCTCAACAAACTAAGTCTCATTAAACCTACTCTCAACAAGCTAAGTCTCATTAAACCTACTCCCAACAAACTAAGTCTCATTAAACCTAGTCTCATTAAACCTAGTCTCATTAAATCTAATCTCAGCAAACTAAGTCTCATTCAACCTCATGCCATTTATTCAAAAGTGATTTTTTCGTTTCAATAAAATGTTGCACCTCTTTAGGGGGATACTTTGCCGTTCAAGTACCCATTTAGGTGCGATTGAACTTATGTTGCACTGAATTGGTATCACCCTTTATGAGCACTACCAGTGCTTAATTTGTATACCTGTTTAAAAACAGAGACTTAAAAGGTTGGCACGGTTGCTGAATAGTATTTATCAACAATTCGAATTTTCAGTAGTGCTCATAAGTCGCATTTATCGTTGGTTATTTAATCGATTGTCTGTGTTGTGAGCCTTGAAAGAGATAAATTAATTTAAGCAAAGGCGCTTAATTATTCCTTAGGGAGTAGTTGGCGCCTTTTTTGTTTTCCCTATTTCAAACTTAGTTTTTGACTTAACTTTTTTAAATTTAACAAGGATAGAAAGATGAATTGGAAAAAAGCACTTAAACATACTCTATTGGCTGTGTCGTTTACGGCAGTCGCTCCTGCTATGGCAGAGGTAGGCTTTCCTGAAAAAGAAGAGTTAACGTTCGGTTTTATCAAATTAACCGATATGGCGCCGATTGCGATTGCTTATGAAAATGGTTACTTCGAAGAAGAAGGTTTATATGTGACCATCGAAGCACAAGCTAACTGGAAGGTGCTATTAGATGGTGTTATCGATGGACGTTTAGATGGTGCACATATGTTGGCAGGGCAACCGATAGCTGCCACGATTGGTTATGGCACTAAAGCTCACATCATCACGCCTTTTTCGATGGACTTAAATGGTAATGCGATTACGGTTTCAAATGATATTTGGAGCAAGATGAAACCCAATATTGCCAAAGATAGTGAAGGGAAACCCGTTCACCCTATTAAAGCTGATGCGTTAAAACCAGTGGTAGAGGAATACACTGAAGCGGGTAAGCCATTTAAAATGGGTATGGTATTTCCTGTCTCAACTCATAACTACGAATTACGTTATTGGTTAGCAGCAGGTGGTATCCACCCTGGTTACTACGCGCCTCATAGAGGTGATACTTCAGGTCAGTTAGATGCCCAAGCATTTTTATCAGTGACGCCACCACCACAGATGCCTTCAACCCTTGAAGCGGGCACGATTTATGGTTACTGCGTGGGTGAGCCATGGAACCAACAAGCCGTGTTTAAAGGTATTGGGGTGCCAGTGGTTACCGATTACGAGATCTGGAAAAATAACCCTGAGAAAGTCTTTGGTATAACAGCTGAATTTGCAGAAAAATACCCTAACACAACAATTCGATTAACCCGTGCTCTGATCAAAGCGGCGAAATGGTTAGATGATAACAACAATGCTAACCGTCCTGCTGCAGTTAAGATTTTGTCACAGTCAAACTATGTTGGTGCCGATTACGATGTGATTGCCAATAGCATGACAGGTACCTTTGAATACGAAAAAGGTGATAAGCGTTCAGTACCTGATTTCAATGTGTTCTTCCGCTACAACGCAACTTATCCATATTACTCTGATGCGATTTGGTATTTGACTCAAATGCGCCGTTGGGGACAAATCTCAGATGATAAGCCTGATGCTTGGTACAAAGATGTTGCTGCAAAAGTTTATCGTCCTGATATCTACGCTAAAGCTGCACAGTCTCTGATTGATGATAAGACAATCGAAGCTAAGCACTTCCCAGATTTTGCAACGGAAACGGGATTTAAAAAACCACAGCAGCACTTCATTGATGACATCGTTTATGACGGTAGTGCGCCTAATGATTATTTAAGCAAATTCGCTATTGGCTTAAAGCAGGGCGACAAACTCTAGATGATGTATTCGTAAGCAAGTTGAGTCATCAACTTGCTTACGTTTAGCGCGGAGTTAAGGAACACATTATGACAACCATTACACGCTTAACCGATCGATTAATGCTCGATAAAAGTAAATTGACCTCTTTAGTCTCTTGGATGGCTCAAGCCAGTAAAGCATTGCTACTGCCTGTCATTGGCATCACGGTTTTTTTAGTGATTTGGTCAATTGCTGCAAATAGCATTAATACCTCGTTAGGTAAATTCCCCGGTCCTGTTGCCGTGGCAGAACAGTTTGGGGCTTTATATCAAGAGCATAATGCTGAAAGGGTGAAAGCCGAGGCCTTTTATGAGCGTCAAGACAAGCGAAATGCTGCACGATTAGAAGTTGACCCTAGCTACGTTGTGAAAGTCAGAGCATACACAGGTAAAGAAACCTTTGTTGACCAGATTTCTACAAGTCTAGTGACAGTGATGTCAGGCTTTATCTTGGCTGCTGCTATTGCGATTCCAATGGGAATTTGGATGGGCTTGAGTCCAACGCTAAATGCAGCACTGAATCCGATAGTGCAAATTTTTAAGCCTGTATCGCCATTAGCCTGGTTACCTTTGGTGACAATGGTTGTCAGTGCGCTGTATGTATCGCCAGATCCTATGGTGTCTAAATCGTTTATTAATTCTTTACTCACGGTCACTTTATGTAGTTTGTGGCCAATGATGATTAATACTTCTCTTGGTGTAGCCAATATTGACTCTGATTTAGTGAACGTGAGTCGTGTACTGCGTTTATCTCCGTTGACCCATGTACAGAAAATTGTGTTACCGGCTTCGATTCCACTCATCTTTACAGGTATGCGCTTATCGCTTGGCGTTGCTTGGATGGTATTGATTGCGGCAGAAATGCTGGCACAAAACCCAGGGTTAGGTAAGTTCGTTTGGGATGAGTTTCAAAATGGTAGTTCAGAGTCATTGGCACGCATTATGGCTGCCGTGGTGGTTATTGGTCTAATTGGTTTTTTACTCGACCGAGGAGTGCTGGCGTTACAACGTTGGTTCTCGTGGGATAAAACCAAGTCATGAATGAGAGGAAAATCTAATGAGCACTTTTTTAGACATAAGTAACATTGATATGGATTTCCCTACACCTAAAGGGCCATTTAAAGCACTTAAGGAAGTGAACCTTAAAATCAATAAAGGCGAGTTCGTGTCACTGATTGGTCACTCAGGTTGCGGTAAGTCTACGGTACTGAACATTGTCGCGGGTTTATACCAAGCAACCAAAGGTGGCGTGATTTTAAATAGCACAGAAGTGGCAGAACCAGGGCCAGAACGTGCCGTTGTGTTTCAGAACCACTCATTGCTGCCTTGGTTAACCTCATATCAAAATGTTGAGTTAGCCGTAAAGCAGGTGTTTAAGAATAAAAAATCCAAAGCAGAAATGAAAGATTGGATTGAATACAACTTGAAACTGGTTCATATGGACCATGCGATGCATAAGTTACCCAGCGAAATATCAGGTGGTATGAAACAACGTGTTGGTATTGCTAGAGCACTGGCAATGGAGCCTGAGGTGTTACTGATGGATGAGCCTTTTGGGGCACTTGATGCGTTAACCAGAGCCCATATGCAAGACTCGTTGATGGAGATTCAGAATGAGCTCAATAACACGGTCATTATGATCACCCATGACGTTGATGAAGCGGTGTTGCTGTCAGACAAAATTGTCATGATGACCAATGGCCCTGCGGCAACAGTAGGCGAAATTTTAGACGTAAATTTACCTCGTCCTAGAGAGCGTTTAGCACTCGCAGAGGATAAAGATTATAACCATTTAAGAGCTGAGGTACTGAAGTTCTTATACGAAAAACAACGCAAAGTTGAGAATATAAATATTAGCAATTCATCAATTAGTAATGATGAAACTGCTAATGTTGGCTAAGATTATTCTGATGGATAAGCTTTAAATACAATAAGGGAAATATGATGAGAAAGAACCAACTTGCAAGCTTAATCAATAAAAAGTTAGCCAAGTCTGCTTTGACTTTACTTGCACCTGCTTCATTGGCATTGATGGGCCAAGTACATGCAGCAGAAGCAACAACGATTGCAGAAGCGGTTACCGAGGGAAAGGTCAAGGTAGACCTTAACCTTCGTTATGAAATGGTTGAGCAAGATAACGCACTAAAAGATGCAGATGCTTTTACGCTACGTACTCGACTTACTTATGCGACAGCTGATTACTATGGTTTTAGTTCGTTAGTAGAGTTTGAAGATTCACGCGTCGTGGCTGGGGTTGATGATTACAACAACACTCTCGGTAAGAACCCTGATTATTCGGTCATTGCCGATCCAGAAACCACAGAGCTTGACCAATTCTTTTTAAAATACAATTACGAAGGTTTCACTGCTAAAGGTGGCCGTCAAGTGATTACCTTTGATAACCAACGTTTTGTTGGTCATGTAGGCTGGCGTCAAGATAGGCAGACCTTTGACGGGCTTATGCTTGAATATAAATTCAACGACGTTTTTAAAATTGATTACGGTTACATTACTCAACGTAATCGTATCTTTGCTGAAGAGAAAGATATCGATTCAAAAGATAATTTAATTAATGCTCAATTAAAAACGGGCTTCGGTACATTAAGTGCTTATGGTTACCTTCTGGAAGAAGATACCAATATTGAAAATGGTCTGGATACCTACGGTGTCCGTTTCGCGGGAAAAACCGATATTGGTGATATTAAAGTACTTTATTCTGCAGAGTACGCGACGCAAGACTCAGACACTGCAGGCCAATCTTATTCTGCTGATTATATGAGCGTTGAAGGTGGCATTGGACTTTCAATGGTCACATTCAAAATAGGTTATGAGCTGTTAGGATCTGATGGCGGCGACTATGGTTTCTCGACTCCATTGGCAACACTGCACGGCTTTAATGGTTGGACGGACCAATTCTTAACCACACCTAAACAAGGTTTAGCTGACTTGTATGCGTCGATTGGCGGTAACGTAATCGGTGGTAAATGGGCTGTGGCTTATCATGAGTTTGATGCAGATGAATCGAGTGCGGTTGTCGATGATTTAGGCTCAGAAATTAACGCGGTGTTTAGTGTACCTTTCTATGACCACTATACTGTTGGTGTTAAGTATGCGGCTTATTCTGCAGGTGATGTGGCTGCGGGTAAAGTTGATACCGATAAAGGCTGGGTGTGGTTTAATGCCAAGTTCTAATGTTTATTTAAAACGCTACGTTTTAATGACAAAATTGTCATAAAGCAGGCAATAAAAATGGCAGATGATTTCATCTGCCATTTTTGATTTTATCGCGCTATATCAAGCTGAACTATGCTAATGCTAAAGCTTAAGCTGCTTGTTCAACGACTTTCTCATTTGAGTAAAATTGCTCTTCATCAAACTGACCTTCACTTTTACCAATAACAACAGCTGTCATCATATCGCCAGTGACATTGGTTGCAGTACGGATCATATCAATTACGCGGTCGATAGCGGCAATAAAGGCAATCCCTTCAAGCGGTAAACCCACAACACCTAGTGTTACGGTTAACATCACCATTGCACTTCCCGGCACGCCAGCAGTACCTACTGATGCTACCGTCGCTGTAACCGCAATTAACATATAGTCAGTCATGTCTAACGGAATACCGTAGATTTGAGCAATAAAGATAGCCGCAATTGCTGGGTAAATACCGCCACAACCGTCCATGTTCATGGTGGCGCCTAGTGGCAATACAAATGCGCTATAACGTTTTGATACACCCATTGATTCAGTACATTTATTACTGGCAGGCAATGTGCCAAAGCTTGATGCGGTGCTGAAAGCCACTAGTTGGGCAGGCATTGCTTTACGGAAAAACTGCACTGGGCTTAAGCGAGCTACAAACTTAATTAAACCGCCGTAAACGAAAATAATGTGAATTAATGCGGCAACGTAAATGGCTAAGATGAACTTACCAAGCGGAAGTAGAGTTGATAATCCATATTCGCCAACAACCCACGCCATTAAGCCAAATACACCTATTGGAGTCAGTTTTAACACCATACGAGTTAATTCAAACATCACTTCAGCACCCGCTGAAATGGTGTTTTTTAAAGGCGCTGCTTTTTCGCCAACGGTATTAATCGCTATACCGACTAACGCGGCAAAGACAATAATCTGGAGTACTTTACCTTCTGCTAGTGATGCAAAAGGGTTCTCGGGGATCATGTTCAGTAATACTTGAGCGAAGCCCGGAATATCTCGGTCACGCACTTCACTTGTTGCGAGCTCAATGCTGCCACCCATGTCGAATGAGCTACCAATGGCTAGGCCAATAAATGATGCGGCCGTACCTGTCAGCATAAACATGCCTAAGGTTTTGAGGCTGAGCCGCTTAAGGTTTGCTTGTGAGCCTAAAGAAGTAATGCTAACTACGATGGCACAAAATACTAACGGTGCGACCAGCATTTTAATGGCACTAATGAATAAGTCGCCTAGTGGCTTTAACATTATGGCGCTATCGCCAAGTGCGATACCTGCTAAAATACCAAATGCGAAACCCGCTAGCACTTTCTGCCAAAAAGGAATACGTTTCAAGGTTTGAAAAATCATTTCAATTCCAACTATTTATTATACTTGCTCTTTAAAGTCGGCAAGGGGATTATTATTTCAATAACCTAACACAATCACACATAAAGGCCATTGATAGTCATTGTTGATTTGTTTGTTACGAGCAAGAATACGTCGATAAGCCATATCATGTTCAGCTTATTTTAATATTGCTTAACTACAGTCTTTATCTGAACAATTTTCGAATTGTATTGAGTGTTCCAAGGTGGAACAAACCGTTTTTGATATAACTTATGCCAAAAACGTAATATGTTAAATGCACTTTAAAATTCAACAACTTGCTAACTTTGTCGTCTGTATAGTTGAAAGTGTTTAAAACTCTATAGATATCATTAGGTAAAGTAAATGACTGCGTTATGGTTAATGTTTAGTGGGGCGTTTTTAGCGGCAACTTTGTTACCTGGAGGTTCAGAAGTTTTACTTGTGGCTTTGCTAACAGATGCGCCTGAAACTTGGGTATCTTTGCTGGTGGTTGCCAGCGTAGGTAATTCGTTAGGAGCGATTACAAGTTACTATTTAGGCTATTTAGGTCGATTTGCTAAGACGCCAGAGGACTTTGCCTCTAAAAAATACCAACATGGATTAAATTTAATTGAAAAATATGGCTACTGGGCATTACTCTTGTCTTGGCTACCTTTGATTGGTGATATTTTGTGTTTAATTGCAGGTTGGTTAAAGCTACCCATAGTCCCTTCTACAATCATGATTTTGATTGGCAAAACAATTCGATACTCTTTAATAGTAGCGGCCTTTATGTGGGCGTGGTAAAACGATAGTAATAGGCGTTTTACACCAAGTATTTTATACGAATCGTATTTTATAAATAATGTCAGTGAGGCTTTTTTCAGCAATTGAATCAATAAGGTGAAATTTACTGAAACCCTATGTATTCCCTGCTGTCAGAGATGACATTAGCACATCTCACTGACCTTATATTTATTCAAGGAGAATAGAGTGAAAAAATGGATCTTAGCAGCGGCAATTTCAATCGCTATTAGTGGCTGCGCTCATGAAGCAACGACCTCTTCATTATTACCCGACGGGGTGACCTTACTTGAAACCGTTCAAGCATCAGATGCGATAGGCATCCCTTATAAAAAATACCAACTTGAAAACGGCTTAACGGTCATTCTGCATCAAGACAGCTCAGATCCTTTAGTTCATGTTGATGTGACCTATCATGTGGGCTCAGCTCGCGAAGTGGCTGGCCGCAGTGGCTTTGCACATTTATTTGAGCACATGATGTTTCAAGGTTCGCAAAATGTGGGCGATGAACAACACTTTAAAGTGATCACCGAAGCAGGTGGCACCTTAAATGGCACCACTAATACCGACCGAACCAACTACTTTGAAACGGTGCCAAGTAATCAGCTAGAAAAAATGTTGTGGCTAGAGTCAGACCGAATGGGCTTTTTGTTGCCAGCGTTAACCAGCGAGAAGTTTGAAGTACAGCGTGAGACAGTTAAAAATGAACGGGCTCAGCGTATTGATAACCAGCCATATGGCCGTTTGAATGAGCGTTTCAATCAAGCAATGTTCCCAGCAGGGCACCCTTATTCTTGGCCAGTAATTGGCTGGCCTGAAGATTTAGAACGTGCCACGGTTGATGATGTTAGAAACTTTTTCAAACGTTGGTATGGCCCTAACAATGCAACATTAACCATTGGCGGTGACTTTGATGAAGTGCAAACCCTTGCCATGGTGAATAAGTACTTTGGTGAATTAGCACGTGGCCCTGAAGTAAATCCGGATCCGAAGACACCAGTGAGCCTAGATAAAACTCGTTATATCTCTATGGAAGACAAGGTACATTTACCACTTGTCTACATGGGATTCCCAACGGTATACGCTCGTCATCAAGATGAAGCCGCATTAGATTTATTAGCAAACATATTAGGTGGGGGGAAAACCTCATTACTCTATAAAAACCTAGTAAAAGATGGTTTTGCGGTGCAAGCCTCGGTAGGGCACCCGTGCCAAGAGTTATCTTGTCGTTTAACCTTATTTGCATTAGCTAACCCGGCTAGTGGTGCTAACCTTGCTGACCTTGAGCAAAAGATTACTGACTCTATTGCTGAATTTGAGCAACGCGGGGTGACCGATGACGATTTACAAAAAGTAAAAGTACAATTTGAGTCTGACACTATCTATGGCATGCAAAGTGTCAAAGGTAAGGTATCAACACTGGCTTATAATCAAACCTTTTTCGATAACCCGAATATGGTCGCAAGTGATCTTGAGCGATACGCCAGTGTCACGAAAGAAGACGTCATGCGCGTTTTCAACAAATATATCAAAGATAAACCGATGGTGGTGATGAGCGTTGTCCCAGAAGGTGCAAAACAGCTTATTGCAAAACCGGATAACTTTACTCCGACTATGCTACCTATTGCTGAGGAAGCGGTAACTGGGACTGAAAATGTCCGTCAAATTACCTCAAGCTTTGATCGCACAGTCATGCCGAAAGTTGGTGACGCCCCTGTACTTAAAGTACCTCAGCTTTGGACTGCATCATTAGCTAATGGTATTGAAGTCATGGGGACTGAAAGTAATGAAACCCCAACCGTTGAGTTATTAATTTATCTTGAAGGAGGAAATCGACTTCCTGAAATGGATAAAGCTGGCTTAGCTTCAATAACTGCGTCAATGCTAAACGAGTCAACCGAAAAGCGCACAACAGAAGAGTTAGCGGGCGCACTAGAAATGCTAGGTAGTCGTATTTCGTTCGGTGCATCAGCCACGCAAAGCTATATTCAAGTGTCGAGTTTGACAGAGAACCTAACGCCGACATTAGCTATTTTACAAGAAAAGTTATTTAGTCCAGCTTTTGCTGAGGCGGATTTTGAGCGCTTAAAGCAACAGGAAATTCAAGGTCTACAGCATCAAGAGTCAGATCCTAACTTTCTTGCTAGCCGTGGTTTTTCAAGCTTACTTTATGGCGATGATAGCCATTTTAGTGCTAATGCTGGTGGTACTCTTGAGACTGTATCAGGATTAACGCTTGATGATGTGAAGCAGTTTTATCAGCAGCAGTATAAAGCTGGCAATGCACAGGTGGTCGTGGTGTCTGATTTAAATCAGCAAGAAATCATGCCTTCATTAGCAGTATTTGAGCAATGGCAAGGTCAAGCTAATGAGCCTATGGCATTACCACCATTGCCTAAGCTTGCTGGTGGCACCATTTATATCATTGATAAACCAGATGCTGCCCAATCAGTGATTAAAATGGGTAAACGTGCTTTACCTTATGATGCTACTGGTAATTACTTCAAAGCATTCTTAATGAATTATCCATTGGGCGGCGCGTTTAATAGTCGCATTAACTTAAATCTTCGTGAAGATAAAGGTTATACCTACGGCGCGCGTACTGGCTTTAATGGGAATGACTTAACTGGACGTTTTGAAGCTTCTGCAAGTGTGAGAAGTGATGTGACAGCGGAGTCAGTAACTGAATTTATTAATGAAATAAAGCAGTTCCAAAAAGACGGTATGACGGAAGAAGAGTTGGCCTTTATGCGCAGTTCGATTTCTCAAGGTAAAGCATTAGACTATGAAACGCCATATCAAAAAGCAGGGTTTATGCGCATTATTCAGCGTTACAAACTGGCCGATGACTTTACTGAACAGCAAGCTGACATTGTTGAAAACATCACAGCGAAAGAGCTAAATAAGCTTGCGGCTGAACAGCTTAAATTATCTGAGATGATTATTGTCATTGTGGGTGATAAACAAGCTATTTCACCAAAGCTTGAAGCATTGGGCTATCCTATTAAGGTGATTAAATAAGTTTAGCTATTGCTTTTGAAGTTATAGACCCTATATAGCCTATATAGGGTCTGATACAATGAATAAAAACTAATAACGGTGACAATAAAAATGTTACCGTTTTTTCTTTATTAGGCGCTAAAATGTGATTAATTTCATTAATTGTATTTATTTATACAGTTTGGGAAATTATCTCGTCTAATATCGGGTCTAGCAGTTTGAACGTCGTGGATGTGAACGGCTAATACGAGCAACAATAAGAGAACAGCAAATTGAATTCATTCAATGAAACAATCGATCTTCTTTCTAACGGCGAAGGCCGTGAATCTTTACTTGGCATGCTACGTGGTATTGAACGTGAAGCATTACGTATCGATGACTCAGGTCAATTAGCAAAAGATGGCCACCCAGAAAAGCTAGGTTCTGCATTAACCCATTCTCGTATTACCACTGATTACAGTGAGTCATTGCTTGAGTTTATTACTCCTGTTAATACCAATATTGATACCTTATTAGAAGGCTTGACTCAAACTCATGCCTATAGCGTAAAAAACATGAATGGCCAGTCGCTATGGCCTGTGAGTATGCCGTGTTATGTGGGGGATGAAAAAGATATTCCGATTGCACGTTATGGCAGCTCAAATAACGGTAAAATGAAAACCTTATACCGTAAAGGTTTAACCCATAGATATGGCCCACTGATGCAGATTATTGCAGGGGTACATTTTAACTTTTCAGTATCAGAAAAGTTATGGGATAGCTTGTATGAGAACAGTGATAAAAGCTTAACGCGTCAAGATTTTATCTCAGAGTCTTACTTTGGCATGATCCGTAATTATCGCCGCCTGGTTTGGGTGTTGCCTTACTTCTTTGGTTCATCACCTGCGCTTTGTAGTTCTTTCATTAAAGGTCAGTCTACTGAGTTCGACTTTAAAACAACGGGTAAAGGCACCTTATACCTACCGTATGCAACGTCATTGCGTATGAGTGATTTAGGTTACACCAACCAAGAACAAGAGCAGCTTATTATTAGCTACAACTCACTACCTGAGTATTTAAATGGTGTCGGTGAAGCCATCAGAATGCCTTCAGAAAGCTTTGCCAAAATTGGTGTCAAAGTGGATGGCGAATATCGCCAACTTAACAGCAATGTATTACAAATCGAGAATGAGTTTTACTCGCCTATTCGTGCTAAACGTGTGGCTAAGTCTGGCGAAAAACCTTCAGAGGCTTTGGCTAGAGCTGGGGTTGAATATATTGAAGTGCGTGCACTTGATGTTAACCCGTATAGCCCAATCGGGATTGATGCTAGTCAGGTCAAGTTCCTCGATTTATTCTTGCTGTATTGCTTGTTGTTGTCTTCAGAAAAAACCGATGCATCGGCTGAAGCTGAAATTGCTGCAAACCTTAAGGCGGTTGTGCTTGAAGGTCGTAAACCTGGCTTAGCATTGAGCCGTAATGGTCAACAAGTTGCCTTGAATGAGTGGTTAAATGATATTTTTGAGCCCATGACAAGAATTGCTAAATTACTTGATGGCGAAGGCACACAATACCAAGATGCGTTAACGCAGTGGCATGCGGCGATTAACGATCCAAGCAAAACAATCTCTGGTCGTGTAATTGACGATATGGTTAATCAAGGTATTGACCATGGCGTTTGGGTGAAACAATTATCTCAGCAATATCATGAGTATTTAACTAATTACCCATTGTCAGAATCGACTATGGCAGAGTATGAAGCAGAAGCTGCAGCATCTCTACAGCAACAAAAAGACGTTGAAACCCAACCTTCTGTAGGATTTGATGAGTTTTTGGCTGACTACTTTGCTGATTTAGCTGAACCTGCAACAGCAGTGAATCAATGAGAAACATTGCGTTACTAGCGATATCGGTTGTGTTGCTGCAAGGCTGCGCAACGTCTACTGAAGATGAACTGATTTGTGGTTCAGTGGCGAGTTATATTACGCCACCAGTCACAGACAGTTTATATCGTGTCGTGGTAACGCACCTTAACGGTAAACCAGTTATTTCACGTCCATATTATAAGTTACCAACGGGTGAACATCAGTTTACTGTTGCTGAGTTAATTGAATCGCCGGAACTGAAAGTTAAATTAGCTGCTCGACAAACTAAAACTATCTTGGTTGAGGTTGAACGAGAGCAGCGTTATCACTTAGCCGCTGAATTTAAACTAGATAAAGTTTACAACGGATTAAATACAGATTATTGGCAACCAGTTGTCTGGAAAAAAGAATCTTATGAGTGTGCGTTTGCCAACCCAATGGAGTAAGCTTGCGCGAATTTTCTATTCGTACACCATTCTAAACCATTCATTTAATCTGTAACCGCGTCGCCTTATGCTCAAGTAAGGCTTATGGCTAATTTTCTGGTAAACCCGATTGCATCTGTACTTCATAGATGTGAAAATCTAGCCCTATGATTGAGTTTGTATTCCGTTGATTTAAGGGCTTTTATGAAGTGGTTTTTCCGTGCTTTTAGCACCGTTATTCTTCTGCAACTTGCAGGCTGCGCTACACCACCGCCTAAAGAACCTGATAATTTATGTTCTATATTCCAAGAGAATCGCTCTTGGTATAAAGCCGCAGTCAATACCCGTGATAAATGGGGAGTACCTGTGCATGTCCCGTTAGCCATGATGTATCAAGAAAGTTCGTTTAAGCATAATGCCGCGCCGCCAATGGAATACTTTTTAGGTTTTATCCCAACAGGCAGAGCCAGTGATGCTTATGGTTATGCTCAAGCTAAAACCATGACTTGGGATGATTACGTGCGTGAAACAGGGAACTCTTGGTCGAGCCGCAGTAACTTTGATGACGCGATGGACTTTATGGGATGGTTTATTTACAAAACTCATAAAATTAATGGCGTTTCAAAATGGGATGCCAAGAATCAATATTTGAATTACCACGAAGGTTGGGGCGGTTATAAACGTGGCACTTATAAGGCTAAAGCTTGGTTAGGGCCTGTGGCTGATCGTGTTGACGCCCGTTCTAAAACCTATGCTCAACAATACCGAACCTGTAAAGAGGATTTAGATTCTTCATGGTTATGGCGTTTGTTTTTCGGTTAAGCTGAGCGTAACAACTTGCCCCGTATTGTCGGGGCTTTTTTATGTCATTAATTTATGATTCTATTCAGAATAACACTAAACTTTCCTGACTATCTTCCGATAACAAATGTAGATATTGTGTTAATTTAGTGCTGTTGAACACGCTATTAACTCAAAGATGAACCCTAAAAACCATAATAAGAACTGTTAGATTCGTATCATAAAAATTGTTTTCGGAACTCTATATGCAAAACCATAATGATAATAAATTGCAGACGAAATTACTTTTACCATTAATTTCGTTAGTGCTGCTGGCCATTGTTGTATCTCTGTTTTCACCCGCACAAGTCTCAAAAACTTATCTTGTTTGTCTATTAATCAGTTTAGGGTTAGCGCAATTAATCCTCGGTGTGTATTTGTTTAAACAGCAAATACAAAAACGATTAAATGATTTAAGCCATTATCTTAGTTTGGTTATCAGTACCGAAACGGCGCCCGATAAACCAATTAAAGATCATGGTGATGATCAAATTGCTGATATTACTAATAGTCTCAGTGAGTTCATTGAAGACTTAAAGTCGGTAATTGATAATATTCGCAGTGATGCCAACGACGTAAAAGAAGGCTCTTATGAGCTTGCTTCGCAAATGGGGGCTGCTGAGTCTTCGGTCAACAAAAGCACCGATGAGAACGAGCAAATTACCGCATCGCTCACTGAAATCATGCTCACAGCCGATGAGCTGTCAAATAATGCTGATGAACTTAAGTCCACCTCAGTTCAAGTTACTGAGCTATTAGCGCAAGGTTCAGATGATGCGCAAAATAATCAAAACTCAATGACCACATTTGCTAACGGTATTGAAAGTATGGTCTCTGATTTAGATCTACTGAACAGTGATAGCCAAAAAATCGGTAATGTACTAGAAGTGATTAAAAGCATTGCAGAGCAAACTAATTTGTTAGCGCTTAATGCGGCCATTGAGGCAGCAAGGGCTGGCGAGCAAGGGCGTGGTTTTGCTGTGGTTGCTGACGAGGTTCGAGCATTGGCGCATCGTACTCAAGAGTCGACAGTTGAGATCCAATCCATTGTACTCGAGTTGCAGGCTAAAGCCGGTAATGCTGTAAATGCTATTGGTGAAAGCCAACGGGTTACCCAAGAAAGTTTAATGCAATGTCAGCGTGTTACTCAGGCATTTGCTGATATTGGAAGGGCATTTCAGCAGTTAGATACGGTTGCCGGTAACATGACTTACAGTATTCAAGGCCAGCAAACTTCAACAGGGAGTATTAATACCCGTGCAATTGAAATCTCTCGCTTAAGTCATGAAGTGCAATTAAACCTTGAGGCCATTTCAAATAGAGCGAAGCAGCAAAAAGCCAGCTCAGAAAACTTGGAGCAAGTTCTCACAAGAGTGTGCATCTAGTCGGTTTGACGGATTCATAAAAAAAGGAGCCCTAGGCTCCTTTTTTTGTGCAAAATATTAAGTCAATTCTAGCGACTAAACTCGTCTAAAATCCATGCTAATGGCGCCTGATATTGCTGTGGCATCCATTGCTGCAATTGGCCGATACTGTCATTAACCATATCGTTACTGTGTGCTGAAAGATTAAGATGTCCTACCTTGCGGCCAACTCGCACTTCTTTGTTATACCAAAATAACTCTGCATTAGGCAGGCTTAACCAGCGGTCATCTTTATCGACACCAATTAAGTTAACCATGACACACTGGAAGTTAACTTGTGGCTTATGGATAGGTAATCCACACAGTGCACGAAGGTGTAATTCAAATTGGTTAATGTGGCAACCTGATTGAGTCCAATGCCCAGAATTATGAACGCGAGGAGCAAGTTCGTTAACGAGCAGTTTATCACCGACTCTGAAACACTCCATCGCCATCACACCCACATATTCAAGCTCGTCCATAACACTGGTCAGCATTGCTTCAGCTTGTGGTTGCAGATGGTCGAGACGAGTTAACGGTGCAATAGAGGCCATTAAAATGCCGTCTTGATGCAAGTTAAGTGTGAGTGGGTAAAAAACACATTCGCCAGTTTGGGTTCTCACACCAACAATCGATACTTCTTCATCAAAGTTGATGGCTTGCTCTGCAATGGCTTCGTTACGCCAGTCAGCAGGAATGTCAGTTGCTTCAGCTTGTTTTAGCCAATGTTGACCTTTGCCATCATAACCACCAGTACGGCGCTTTAATAAAACCCGATCACCGTATTGCTGATGTAATGCCTCAGTTTGAGTGTTGTCATCGACCAATTCCCAAGGAGAAGTCGGCACTGATAACTCATCTAATAGGCTTTTTTGAGTAAAGCGATCTGCTAAACGGCCAAATACATGGCCATTAATAAAATGCGGGTGTTCGCTTAACTGTAAACTTAAGCTTGATTCAGGCCATTGTTCACGTTCAGCTGTAATGATATCAGTACCCTGTAGCGGTAAACGCTCATCTGATGGCGTCATGATATCCACTGGGCGAACATTAATCGCTAGTGGCTGGCCTGCATGAGATAACATCGCGCCTAATTGGCCATCGCCTAATACCCAAACATTGTGTTGTTTTGCTGGTGTTTGCGTGTTTGACTGAGAGTCCTGCTTAGACATTAAGCTTCCCTCGGATCTGGATTATCAAGAATAGTATTAGTTTGATCTTCGCGGAATGCATCTAAACGAGCTGCAAGTTCAGCATCGGTAACTGCCAAGATTTGGCTTGCTAATAAACCTGCATTGAACGCACCAGCTGTGCCAATAGCTAACGTACCAACAGCAATACCTTTTGGCATTTGTACTATTGAAAGCAAGCTGTCCATACCTGAAAGCGCTTTACTTTGCACTGGGACACCTAGCACAGGTAAGCGAGTTTTTGACGCTATCATACCTGGTAAATGTGCTGCACCACCGGCACCACCAATAATGACTTTATAGCCTTTATCTGCAGCGGTACTAGCAAAATCCATTAGTTTGTCAGGAGTGCGATGCGCTGAGACAACTTCAACATGATATGGCACCTGAAGCTTATCCATAATTTCTGCGGCGGCTTCCATGGTCGGCCAATCACTCTTAGATCCCATTACTACGGCAACAAGGGCTTGCATGATAACTCCTTAACACACTTATATTATTAGGTTATTTTTACTTTTATCCTGTGTAGGGCACAGGGTTTATAACTTGCTGAAAGCTCGCTATAAAAAAGGGGCTAGATAATATCATGTTGGCTTTATTTTGGCTGCTTTTCAGTGTTTTCTGCGGCTGAAACTCAGTTTCTGATTGCGAATGCTAAAACTCTCCTCTAATGTTAACCACATAGGCTTTAAACTCGGAGGCAATCTATGGCATTCCAAAGGTTAAAGACTAAGGGACTAGTTTTTTACATTACATTGTTTTTTATTATTATAAATCAACCTTCTTACGCAACTGTACAGGCTGTTATGTTGACGGAAGTAGATGAGACGATTGTGTCTATTGCTGGTAATGAAGAAATGGAAGTGCTTTCTTTACTCACTGAGTTTAGTGATAACCAGCTGTCGTTTGAACAGCAGCAAGTCAGTATGACTCGTGGTTGGTTAGAGCTGTCTAAACAGCAAAATAGTTGCATGTTTAATAAGATTAAAACCCCCGAACGACTTGAAGTTGCAAGCTTTTCACATTACCCCATCACTATTTACCCACCATTGAGATTAATCGTGCTCGCTAAAAATCAGCAGATTTTTGCACAGCAATTAGATTTAGCCAATATGCCCGCAAACACACAGGCGCAGATAGGTGTAGTTAAAGACAGAGCCTATGGCGAGTACATTGATCAACAAATAACTAAAAGACCTCATGAATTTTATGTTCGTGGTGGTGTTAGCTCCTCTAATAAGTTAATTGAGATGCTCAAGGCTGAAAGGGTACTTGGGGTGATTGAATATAGTGAAGTGGTGGATGCTTATTTACGTGATAACAACAAATCTCTTGATTATATTTCGATACCTATTCGCCACGTTGAACAGCCTATTTACGGCTATATTGCCTGCTCTAAAGGTGATAAAGGCGATAAGATAACCGCTGAAATTGATCGCGTTATGGCGCAGCAAAGCTTTCAAGAAGCGTTTATTAGAATGCATGATGATTTTTTTGGTGATGCCGAGAAAGCCATTTTAATCCCAGAGCTGGAATTACTCTTTAATCTCAGGTGAACTGAAAAAGATTAAAATAAATAACCCTTTTTGATTTTTGTTACGTTATTACTAATAAGGTTGGTATCAATCAACGTTTTGGTAATGAGGCTTAATATGACAAAGCAAAATCGAAATGGGTTCAAACATCAATGTTACCTCGCGACTTTAACCGCGATGTTAGCGACTTCAATGTGCATCAACGCTGAAGAAATTCAGCAAATCGCTAAAAGTGAAAAAGTACAAGCCGTTAGTACTGATCCTATTTCATTACCTAAGAAGCCTTCTTACCCACCGGTTAAACCAGGCTATTACCAAGGTAACTTAACCCTCAGCGGTCATGGCGGAAATATGGTGACAGGCGAAACCCCTGTGTCACGATTTAGTTTTATGTCAAACCGTGATGACTATGAATTATTAACCCAAGCGGTGAATAAAAATACCTTACCAGAACGCAATCAAGTGGCGAGTCATCAGTTGATTAATCGCTTTGATTATCAATTTCCCCACAATGTTAATGATGTCGCGCTCTTATCCAATAACTATGTGTTGGCAACAGAACTTGCACCATCCCCTTATAACCGTGATACAGAATTATTGTTAATCAGTATTGAGTTAACTAAAGAGGCCAGTGATAAAGCGGCACTTGGCTTTAATTGGTTACTAGCGACGGTTAACTTTAACCCAAGACTCGTGTCAGAATATCGTTTGGTAGGCTTTGAAAATGCGCATCAAACCTCATCGCACCCAAGAACAATGAAGCTCAGTTATCGTCGCCAGTATGTGGCGCTTTATGAGCTTAGATTTAATGAATCTATTGAAAATCAGCCCAATAACTCTATTAATGATTCTATCAATAACTCTATCAACCACTTGAACAATGATTCAATCATTAACAAATACAGTGCCAATGAGTTAGCCACGTTATCCTTGTCCGATGCACGCTCGACATCAGGGCAACAATTAATCAAGCCGCAGCCTATTGATATTCATCAGCAGCAGAAGTTTTTTGAACACACGAGTAACGAATTTAGATTCGCAGCAGCAGTCGCAGGCTTAGGGCAGTTAATGAACATGAATAATTATGTGCATGACTTCGATTACCAACAACTGATTGAAATTGCTGAAGGTTCAAAAGGTGAAGATTTCGATGGTGAACGCACAGAGTTCATTGCGCTAGCCAAGTCTGTAGCCGTTATTGCCTCAGACAGTAAATTGAGGGATGCGCGCAGTAAAAAACAGGTGGTACCACCACATGAGCGGGAGCCTTATCCAATGCCGTATCCAATAAAATCTAAACATGCCGGTGAGCTACCTGAGGGAAAACAAAAATTGATATTGCCTGTAAAGCCAGTGCTTGAACCTGTTCCTAAGCCTTTACCGGTAAATAATCATATTTAGTAGACAATAACTGCTGGGCTGGGCAAACTGGTTTAATGCAATTAAAACAGCAAATAAGCCAGGTAGCCTGAGTGAAAGACTTAGATTCAAATAACAGCGATTCGAATAAGCCAGACTCGAATAAGCAAAGCTCTGATAGTGCAATGGGAATATCAGATGAACAACTCATGTTGAATTATCAGCAAGGTGATACTGCGGCATTTGAGCAGTTATATTCTAAGCATAAAGGCCCGTTATATCGCTATTTTGTTCGCCAGTTGAGCCAGAAATCATTGGCTGAAGACTTGTATCAAGATACCTGGGGCAAAGTGATAAAAGCAGCGGGTAATTATCAAGTTACAGCAAAGTTCACTACTTGGTTATATCGCATCGCCCATAATTTATTAATCGATCATGTTAGAGCGGTTAAACCGCTTGATGAAGCTGCAGATATGGGAGACGAGACTATGGATAACTTTGATGCCAATATTAATAATGAACATGCTCATGGCCGTCCTGATGAGCAGCTTGAAGATGAACAAAAAGCCAAATTACTTAAGTCCTGTGTAGCCAGTTTACCTGCAGTTCAAAAAGAGGCTTTTTTACTTAATATCGAATTAGGGTTAACCGCTGCCGCAATTAGTGATATTGCTGATGTCACTTTAGAAGCCACTAAAAGCCGTATTCGTTATGCCTATCAAAGCATTAAGCAATGCGTTGCCGCTAAATGGCAAGGGGTAACATATGACTGATCGTCATCAGACAGATAAAGATGCAATGAGTGATGAAGAGTTTATTGCCTTACAGCAAGAAATCTCAGCACTCTATAAGCAGCAAGCCCTTGAACGGCCTTCAGCCGCAATTGATGCCGCTATTTTATTGCAAGCGAAAGCGACTCAGGCATCTTCATTAAAAAATAATGTGAAAACTGCCGAGAAAAGTAATCTTGTCCAATTAAGTTTTTGGAAAAAGCATCGCTTGCCCATATCAAGTGCAGCTTCTGTGATGCTTATTGCTTCAGTGATGTTACTTAACCCAGAATTCAAACAACATGCAGTGTCGGAACTTGATGGCAGTGTTCCTGTTATGTCTGATGTAGCAGCTCCTGTTCAAATGGCTGCACCTGTTCAAACAGCAGAACCGGCAACTGTAAAAGCGCCAGTTATGGACGCCACCGGAGTAACATCGTCAGAAGCAGCTTATATGAGTGAGAGCAAAAATACCCCTATGCCACAGGCTCGTGTACAAGGGTTTGATGCACAAATTCCGCAAACCAATAAGGCTGGCGTTCGTGGCCAAATGAAAATGGAGTCTGCAGAAGGGGTTAGTGTAGGCGAAGCACTTACATCTTCATCGTCTACCGAACCTAGACTTGAGCGTACTGACATTGAGCGAAATCGCACTGAACTTGATCGAACAGCCCCTAGAATGCATGTTGATTCTGCAGAAAAGGCCGTTATGCAGCTCAGTGAATTGGTCGAATCTGAAGATTATGTTCAAGCGGAACGTTATATGCTTACTATCGAACAACGATTCCCGAATATTGTTAATCCACAGCACCCGCAATATGATGCTTTCAAAAAACTAAAGCAGCAATTAACATCCCAGTAAAACAGTGATGCATTCCATAGCTCAGTGTTATCAAGATTGATAACGCTGGGCTGCTTATGAACCATTAGTCGTGAATATTGCTTTAGATATTGATATATATGAATTTTATTCGACAGAACATCTTTTGTCGCATTAAACATTAATTTGGTTACAATTTCCTATCATTTAAATGATGTTTTCCTCCACTTTACTGCTGCTTATTAACCATTTATTTGCTAATTTGAGTCCTTGAAAATAATAATATTTACAAGGATTTTTCTGACTATGAAACTTCGCCACTCAGTTACTGCATGTTTACTGGCATTAGGTTTATGCAGTACTTCAACTTTTGCGCTCGATACAAACAATCAAGGTTATTACCGAGCCCCTGCCTTGCATGACCAAACCGTGGTCTTTACCGCAGAAGGCGACTTGTGGACCAGTCAGTTAAATCAAACAAACGCTAAACGCATCACCACTCAAGCGGCTGAAGAGTTAGACGCGACAATATCTAAAGATGGACAATGGCTAGCCTATACCGCGAATTATGACGGGGCGACAGAAGTCTATGTTATGCCAATTGGCGGAGGAGTAGCCAAACGGGTAAGTTTTGAAAACAGCCGTGTCAGATTACAAGGCTGGACAGCTTCAGGAGAAGTGCTTTACTCAACAGACAATGCCCATGGCCCAGCGAATTATTGGGTACTGAAAACCGTTAACCCTAACTCATTGGCTGTAACGGATTTACCGCTTGCGGATGCGATTGAAGGTACGATAGATGAACAGGGTAAGTACGTATACTTCACCCAGTTTGGCTTACAGGCCAGCGGCGACAATGCCAAAGTTTACCGTGGTGGAGCACTGGGCGAGATTTGGCGCTTCGAACTTGGCAGCAAAAATGAAGCGCAAAAACTTACAACGGCGCATCAAGGCTCAGTAAGACAACCTATGCTGTGGCAACAAAGATTGTATTTTGTCAGTGACCAATCAGGCAATGACAACATCTGGTCAATGCAGCTTAATGGAAGTGATATTAAGCAGCACACCAAGTTCAATGAATGGCAAGTACGTGATGCGACCCTAAACCAAGGCAGAGTTATTTTCCAACACGGTGCAGATTTAAAAGTGTTTGATATTGCTAATCAAAACTCATCAATCATTAATGTCAGTTTGACTTCTGATTTCCCTCATCGCCGTGAACATTGGATAAACGATCCAATGGAATTCGCGACCTCTGTCGAATTTGCCGCGAAAGGTGACAAAGCGGTTATAACAGCAAGAAGCCATGTTGCAGTTGCCAGCCATGATGGCAGCCGATTAGTGCAGATTCAAAGTCCTGCTGAATCTCGTATTCGAGACGGCGTATTAAGCGTTGATGGCAAGTGGGTATACGGCATCAGTGATGCATCTGGTCAGCAAGAAATATGGCAATTCCCAGCTGATGGCACCAAAGGGGCTAAGCAGTTAACCAAAGATGGCAGTAGCCTTCGCACTAGCTTACATTTATCACCTGATGGCCGCTATATTGCTCACGATGATTATGATGGCAATGTTTGGTTGCTAGATTTGAAAAAAGGTAACAATCAAAAAATCATTACTAACGGCGAAGGATTAGGTGAATACCCTAATATCGTTTGGTCTGCTAACAGCCAACTTATTGCGGTAACGAAAGCTGAAATCGGTAAGCAGCGACCGCAAATCGTGCTTTATTCTTTATCTGAAGAAAAGTCTACATCACTAACCAGTGATAAATATGAGTCGTACTCGCCAAGTTTCAGTCCTGATGGGCAGTGGTTATATTTCTTATCAAATCGTCACTTTGATGCCACACCGGGTTCGCCTTGGGGTGATAGAAATATGGGGCCTATTTTTGATAAACGGACACAAGTTTTTGCTATCGCATTAAATGAAAAAGCCCTGTTTCCATTTGTTAAACCAACCGAGCTTAATGCAGCGCAATTAGCTGCTACTTCTGATGATGAAGAGAACACCACTAAAAAGGCTAAAGTGGATTGGAAAGGGATTAAACAGCGACTATGGCAAGTGCCTATTGCTGCGGGTAATTATGACAAATTGACTGTGTTAAAAGATAAGTTCTACTTGCTAGACACTCATGCAAACAAAACCAGTTTGAAATTAGTTAAGTTTGATCACTTATCTGCAGACGTTAGCGAGTTTGCTGCTGATATCGCTGATTACCAGGTGTCTGCTAATGGTGAAAAACTGCTGATTACTAAGCTGTCTAATCCGAGTGAATTACACATAGTTTCAGCGGGCGATAAACTACCTGCTGAGCTTAAAAACACCAAAGTAGATACGGCTCAGTGGCAATTAGCCATATCGCCAATGCAAGAGTGGCAACAAATCTTTGAAGATGCCTGGTTAATGCACCGAGATTCATTTTATGACAAAAACATGCGTGGTAAAGATTGGGCTGAAATAAAGAAAAAGTACCAACCTTTGCTAGCAAGGCTGACCGACAGAAATGAACTAAATGACATTTTCAAACAAATGATGGGTGAACTGGACGCTTTGCACTCACAAGTCAGGGGTGGCGACATTGCTAAAAATGACACCGCAACAGGAGCAAGTTTAGGCGCGCGATTAACGCAAACTTCAAAAGGCATAGTGATAAGTCATATTTATCAAAATGATCCTGAGTTACCAAGCCAAGCATCACCATTAGCACGTATCGAAGTTGATGCTAAAGAAGGTGATATTATTTTGGCGATTAACGGCAAACCAGTCACTAATATTGCAGAAGTGACCCAAGGGCTTAGAAACCAAGCCAAAAAACAAGTATTACTAGAGTTAAAGCGCGGTAAATACAGCCATAGCACGATTGTGGTTCCTCATGAAAATAACACCGACGCAAAATTACGTTATTTAGATTGGGTCAATAACAATGCCACTAAAGTGACCGAAGCCAGCGATGGCAAAATGGGCTACTTACACTTATATGCTATGGGATCGGGTGACATTGAAAGTTTCGCCCGTGAATTTTATACCAACTATGATAAAGAAGGCTTAATCATCGATGTTCGTCGTAACCGAGGCGGCAATATTGATAGTTGGATTATTGAGAAACTACTGCGCCGTGCGTGGGCATTTTGGCAGCCAACACATGGGTCTGCTAGTACCAATATGCAGCAGACCTTCAGAGGGCATTTAGTCGTGTTAGCTGATCAAATGACGTATTCCGATGGAGAAACCTTTTCTGCAGGGATTAAAGCCTTAGGTATTGCCCCTGTGATTGGTAAGCAAACAGCGGGAGCAGGTGTGTGGCTTTCAGGTCGAAACCGTCTTACAGATAAAGGCATGGCACGTGTGGCTGAATACCCACAATATGCAATGGATGGACGTTGGATTGTTGAAGGTTTTGGGGTGACACCAGATATTGAAGTCGATAACTTACCTTATGCCACCTTCAGTGGTGTTGATGCTCAGCTCAATAAAGCTATTAGTTACCTAAAAGATGAAATGGTGCAGACGCCTATTTTACCGTTAAAAGCACTACCAATCCCTGAGACTGGCGCTGCGAAAGATATCTTGCCGCAATAAATATTTTGCAGCATTTCTAATGAAAAGCCGCTGTCGAAAAAGTAGTCGACAGCGGCTTTTATTTTATGTAGTTTAAGCGTTAAAGTTTGGCCTGTAAGCCAAAAGGTTGATTCATTATTGTCGTCAGAGCAAGATGAATATAACCCTAAAATATGGAAATCGAATTCAAATCTAAGGATGGATATGAGTGACTTTAGTTATTCAAAACAAGTAAAACTCGAGTCGTTGATTGCGGGCGGAAAGTGGCGATTTGTTTTTCTACACGGCGTATTGGGCTGGGGAATTTCAACGGCTTTTATTATTTTTGTTATCGACCATTTCGTCATGAACACCCAATTAGTCAACTCATTTACTCAAGCGCTAATGATCTATCCCGCGGCAGGTTTTTTGTTTGGTCTTGTTATGTGGACAATGGTCAATAATGAATATCGTAAGATGTTTATGGGCTATAGTGAACAGCAAAAAATGAGCCCTAAGGTTCAGTCAAAACACTGAGTTAAAACACTGAGTTAAACTTTGAGTCAGACACTTACTCAAAACACTTTCTCAAAACACAGGCTCACTTCCTGGTTTCCTAAATAAGTTTACGAATTAAGCTTATGATATGGGTTAATGACTACACTTACACTTACACTTACACTTACATATTGAAAAGCCACTCAATTGAGTGGCTTTTCAAGTGTTTATCGCAGCTAAACTAGTTACAGATTAATCTCTACTTCAGAGTTAATACTATTGGCAATAAAGCAATTGGCATGCGCTTTATCGTGAATCTTTTGCAGGACTTCTTGGCTCACTTCTACACCATCAGCAAATATCACTTGTGGATTAAGACACATCTTAGTCACAGATAATTTTCCCGATTCATTTTTACCTAACTCGGCCTTGGCGTTGTCAGTGTAAGTTTCAACGGTGAGCCGTTTTAAATGAGCTATGGCTAAAAAAGTTAACATATGGCATGAGGATAATGCTGCCAACAAACTCTCTTCAGGGTTTACCTTAGCTTCATTACCCTTGTATTCTGGCGCTGAAGAAGCATTAACCACTTGGCCTGAACCGAACTCAATTTGGTGGTCTCGGTTAAATTCTGGTGTAGTATGCTCAAAGTGATCCGCTTGCCACTTTACCGTTAACTTAAAACCCATCTAAAAATCCTTTATTAACAATTTCAAATATTTAGATAAGCTTTTTTGAGTAAAACATCAAATGATGTAAAAGCATTTACCTAGATATTTTTCGCTGAACAAGCATTTTACCTAAGTGACTGATGAAATCTACTAAAGCTTAGATATTTAAAGACTAGCCTAGAGTAAAAATTCCTTTGCAATATTTATTTGGATAGTTTTTATCCGATTTTTCATCCTCTTAGCCTTTATTTAACAGTCTTAATTGTTAATCAAATGTTATGAATACGTATGCAATAAATTGAGGCGAATACTTATCCATGACTACTATAACCAAATAATAATGCCTGATATTCCATTAGTCTGAGTCGTATAACTGAATGTTGGGTGACTATAAAGTCAGTAAGGTGAGGGGAAACTCAATGTTCAATTGTAAACCTAGTGTTTTATCGCTAGCGCTAGCGGCGGCAGGAGTCAGTTTTATATTAACTCCTAGTCAGGCTTTGGCAGCCGATGAGGTAAAAACACAATCAGTCCAGTCATCAACAGCTGATGTTGAAGTCCAAGCGACTGAAAGCACGGCACCTACCAATGTGTTAGCAGAATCTAACCCTGAGGCTGTGGAAGAAGACACAGATATCGAACGGATTAATGTGACTGGATATAGTCGCAGCTTAATTGATTCTCTCAACTCAAAACGCTATGGGGATACCGTTTCTGAGCAACTATCAGCAGATGACTTAGGTGCACTGCCTGATGTATCAATGGCTGATGCATTAACGCGACTACCGGGTATTTCAGCGGTACGTACAGGTGGTCAAGCGGCAGAAATCAATATTCGTGGTATGTCTGGAGGCTTTGTCTTTTCAACTTTAAATGGGCGTGAGCAGGTATCGACAAGTGGCTCACGTAGTATTGAGTTTGACCAATATCCTTCAGAGTTAATCAGTTCAGCTGCAGTTTATAAATCGCCAAAAGCATCACTCATCGAAGGTGGTGTAGCGGGTACGGTTGAACTTACTACCGTCAGCCCATTAAGCAAAGAAAAACAACACAACTTTACAGCTAATGTTCGTGGCATGTATAACGACCGCGCTGACGAAGTGTTTGGCGCAGAAGAGTTTGGTCATCGCTTAAGCTTCTCGTATCAAGGTAAGTTCTTAGAAGATACCTTAGGGGTGGCTGTTGGATATGCAAGGCTTGAGCAACCCAGCGTCGCGACGCAATTTATTGGCCTTGCATACAATGATTCTAAAGATGTTGATGGCATTGATGGTGACATCAATGGCCCAGAAGATAATCCAGCGAATGAATATATCAGCGAAGGTTTTGAAGTTCAGCATTTAGGTGGTGTTGAGACCCGAAATGGTTATATGGCAGCCATTGAATGGGCGCCAGTTGATAATTTCGTTTTAAAAGCTGATGCCTTTATGTCGCGCTTTGATAGTGAATCTTTTGCTCGCGGCTTTCGTACTAAATTTGGTGGTTCAAGTGCTAGCGTGTCAAACCCAACTTATGATGGCAACTCAGTTGTTGGTGGCACATTTAATCGTACTTCAAAAAGTTATACCCGAGTCGAAATTGTCAACGATGATAACCAAGACTTTGATGAAGTAGATAGCTTTGGTATCAATGCTGACTGGCAAGTGACAGAACGTTTGAACGTGAATGTTGATGTGTCCTTATCCGCAGCTAAGAGTGATTTCCGTAACGGTCTACTTTGGTCAAACGTGGCTGTTGATGCCAATGCTGATGCGCCAATATTTGATGAAAATGTGTCAATTAGTTATTTGTTAAATGGCCTAGACCTGCCAGATGTAGGTTTTAATCAAGCGGATGCGTTTTCAGATATTGACCGAGTAATGGTCAGTAAGTACGGTATCTACCCATTTGAGAATGAAGATGAAGTTAAAGCATATCGCGTTGATTTTACTTACGAGCTAGATAATGACGTTATCGCTAGCGTTGAGTTTGGTGCTCGATATTCTGACCGTACATACTCAAATGACCGCTCGGTATTTGAATACGGAAATGACGGCGCGTTTTCTAAGTCAGAGCCGCCACTACAATTAACCGATGACATGACAACAGTAGTTGATTGGGAAGGGGACTTCTCTTACTTCCCGTCGTATTTAGCGATTGATTTAGATAAAGCCCTCAATGCCTGGTTCCCTGATGGCACACCGCAACCCGTACAAACATGGGGTAATGCTGGTGGCGTGATCGACGCACAGGGCTACACCACTAACTACTCTTGGTCCGTGCTACAAAGTGGCGATGTTTACGAAGAAGTGATGTCGGGTTACGTGATGGCCAATATTGATACTGAAATTGGTGGCTTACCGATTACAGGTAACTTTGGTGTTCGAGTGGTGAATACCGACCAATCTGCCACTATGCTTCAAAACGTTGAAGGTGACCCAAGCTTAGGGGCGCAGAATATCACCGATGAAATCGGCATTATTAACCAAAACTATGCACCTACGGTACAAGGTGTGGATTACACCGATTACCTACCATCAATTAACTTAAACTTCAAAGTTACTGACGACTCACAAGTGCGTTTTGCTGCGGCAAAAGTGATGTCGCGCCCGCCAATTAACCGTCTTGCTGGTGACATCAGTGCATCAGTTTCTGATGATGGTGAAATCAATGGCTCGAGTACTAACAACCCATTCTTGATGCCGTTTTATGCTAATCAATACGATTTATCTTATGAGTACTACTTTGATGAAGGCGCCATAGTTGCTGCCGTTTTCTATAAAGATATTGACTCGTTCATCGACACTATCGCCATTGAAAATTTTGACTTTAAAGGCAATGGCTTCAACGTCCCTGATTACATTGTTGACGAAGATAGTGGTGAGCAAATTGAAACCACAAATGGCACATATACCACCGCAGTGAATAACGCTGAAGGCGGTTATATCAGAGGGCTTGAATTAGCCTATACCCAAGTGTTTGCCTCATTGCCTGCTGGTTGGTCTGGGCTTGGCTTTAATGCTAGTTACTCCTACACAGAATCAGAAGTGCAATCAATTACCAACTTAGGTGGCGATACAGCCACTCAAGATTTACCAGGCCTTTCAAACAATGTTGTCAGTGCGACGTTATTTTATTCCTATGAAGGTTTTGAAACACGCATAAGTGGTCGCTACCGAGATGAGTTTGTGTCAGAGCAAGTCGCGATAAACGAGCAAGTGGTGAATTTTGATGGTGAGACGGTTATCGATTACCAAGCGTCATACCAAGTCGCAGATGGTCTTGGTGTGTTGTTCCAAGTAAACAACTTAACTGACGAACCCACTAAAAGTTATTTCGGCACCGAAAACAAAACCGGCACTATTCAATATTTTGGCCGTGAATACTACTTGGGGTTCACTTATGCCATGTAATCAAAACAATAAAAACAACCTAACGTTAATTCGAGTGATGGGTCATCAAATTAAAAATAACAAACTGATGGCGCAAATTAATCAAAATTCTATGGGGAGAAGTCACTCATGAAGAGTATTTCTAAAGTCATAAAGTTATCAGCAGCGGCAGCCAGTTTAGCTGCGCTTGCTGGTTGTGGTGGTGGAGATTCATCTGAGCCAGGTGAAGTACTGCTAACGTGTAATGTGCCAAATATACCTAATGCTGCAGGCACTGAATGTGTTCCACCGCCGCCATTAAGTTGCCCAGCACCTAAGTTTCCAGACGCTAAAAATGAAAGCTGTATTGTCGGTTATAACCCTGAGCTTCCTGAGCCAGTAGCTTATGCGGGTGACAACCAAGCAGTGCTGTATTACAACCGGATTAAAGATAACAATAATAGCGAATCAAACCCTAACTACCCAGGTTATAAGCTGCATACGTGGAATAACGATACCTGTGATAGCTATGCAGCGCCATTTGATTCAACCGATTGGGCCAATGGTCACTCTTTTGATGGTATTGACCCTAATTATGGTGCCTATTGGATTATTAACCTTAAGGAAGGCTACAGCGAATGTGCTAACTTTATTGTTCATATCGGTACTGAAGGTTCAGGTAAAGCTTTAGGTGATGGTGACTTAGTCATGAACCTTAAAGCGTTTGAAGATGACTCAGCAGCAGAAGCTAACTTTAATAGAGCAAACTTTACCATTCATGGTGAAAGTGATGTTTATGACTATCCTATTCTAGATGTTGGCTTTTCGATTGCAGGAGCAAGTGCACACTGGTTAGATCAAAACACCTTTGTGTGGAATGAAGATCCTGACGGCATTGCAAAGTTTGTTATTCATCATTCTGATAGTGCAGGAATCGCAGCTGACAATGATGGCAATATCAGTGGCACACAAGTTGAAGTGGTCACTAGTGAACTCACTGATGCGCAAAAAGCCCTAGTGCCGCATTTAGCGGATTGGCCTGCTTATGAAGCAAACTTTAGTGCTGATGAAGCTAAAATGGTCGCTAAAAACCAGTTAGTCATGGTGGCTTATGATGGCGATAACAAACCTGTCGCAGCAACCCATGTTCAAGCAGCTAAAGTACTTGATGCGCTTTACACCGCTGGTGAGAATGATGCTGATGAAGCTGCTTTAGGCATAATCTATGATGGCAGTAACATCATGGCGAAAGTCTGGGCACCAACAGCTCAGACGGTGAATTTGAACGTTTATGATGCAGCTAAAAACTTAACCAGCACTGAGTCGATGACCTTAGATGCTGAAACAGGTATTTGGACATTTAGCGGTGATATGAGCTTAGACAGAATGTATTACCGTTACGAACTCACCGTTTTCCATCCTGTAACTAAAGTCATTGAAACACTTGAATCAACGGACCCTTATTCTCTGAATGTGTCAACCAATGGCCGCTATAGTCAATTTGTTAACTTAAGTGATGATGACTTAAAACCAGAAGGTTGGGATGACCACGAAGTCATGACGGTAGCAAACCCTGAAGATATCGTGATTTACGAAGGGCATGTACGTGACTTTAGTGCGCGTGATGAAAGCACTTCAGAAGCGAATCGTGGCAAATATTTAGCCTTTACTGAAGAGGGTAGTGCACCTGTTGAGCATCTACGTAAATTAGCTGAAAGCGGCGTTACTCATTTCCATTTATTACCTGTTAATGATATCGCTACTGTTAATGAAGATCCGGCAGAGCGAGTTGATATAACAGACACTTTAGGCACCTTGTGTGACAAGATTGAAGATAATGCAGATGCCTGTGTTACCCAAGATAAATCAGCCACAATTCAATCAATCCTAGAAGGAGCATTACCAGGCTCAAAAGATGCCCAAGCATTAGTCGAAGCTATGCGCGGTTATGACAGCTTTAACTGGGGTTATGACCCTCAGCACTTTATTGCACCTGAAGGCAGTTATGCCAGTGATGCTGATGGCATTGCCCGTGTAAAAGAGCTGCGTGAAATGAACTTAGCTTTACATGAGTTAGGGCTAAGAGTCGTGTTAGATGTGGTGTATAACCATACCAGTTCATCTGGGCTTTGGGATAACTCGGTGCTCGATAAAGTCGTGCCAGGTTATTACCACCGTTATAACGAAATTAGCGGTAATATTGAATCATCAACCTGTTGCGATAATACCGCCACTGAACATCGAATGATGGATAAGTTTGTCTCAGATTCGATGGTGATTTTAGCTGAACAATATGGCTTTGATGGTTTCCGTTTTGATGTTATGGGACATATGCCTAAAAGCAGTATTTTAGCCGCCCGTGATGCCGTTCAAGCGGTGGATGCTGATAACTACTTCTATGGTGAAGGTTGGAACTTTGGTGAAGTCGCCGATAATCGATTGTTCGAACAGGCCACTCAAGCCAATATGGCAGGCAGTGAAGTCGGTACCTACAATGACCGCATTCGTGAGGCCGTTCGAGGGGGGGCTTTATTTGCACTAGAGCAAAAAGACGATTACCTGCGAGACCAAGACACTCTTCGCTTATCAATGGCAGGTAACTTACAAAACTACGTACTAAAAGACTTTAACGGCAATACTGCCACCGGGAGTAGCTTTAGCTGGAACTCACAGCCAACAGGTTACACCTTAGATCCTGCAGACAGTATTAACTATGTATCAAAGCATGATAACGAAACTCTATGGGATATTTTACAGTATTCAAATGATATTGGTTTATCGTTAGATAGCCGCGTACGAGTGCAAAATATTGCCGCTACGATTCCATTAATGAGCCAAGGTATTCCATTTTTACAAATGGGTGGTGACATGTTGCGCTCAAAATCATTAGACCGAAATACTTATGATTCCGGCGATTGGTTTAACTGGGTCGACTTTACTAAAGGCAGCAATAACTGGAATGTAGGCTTACCGTTAGAGCAAGATAATGCTGAGAAAATGGAGCAAATTATTGCGCTTGCGGGTAATCCTAATTCAGCCCCTTCTATGTCTGAAATTGAGTTTGCTTCTAACGTCTTTAATGAGTTTTTATCTATACGTAAAACGAGCCCATTACTGCGTTTAACGACTGAGCAAGACATTATTGACCGTGTTGGTTTCCATAATATTGGCAAAAATCAGACTCAGGGCGTGATTGTGATGAGTATTGATGATGGTGCTGATTTAACTGATATAGATCCTTCAGTTGATGCCATGGTCGTGATGATCAACGGCAGTGAAAATGAGCAGTCTCATACAGTGCCGACAGCATCTGGGTTTAGTTTGCATCCTAGTTTATCTATGTCGATTGACACCACAGTGCAAAGTGCCAACTTTAGCGAGGGTGCTGAAGAAGGTACGTTTACTGTCCCTGCTTATACCACCGCTGTATTTGTTAAAAATCAGGGTGATACACAAGGTACAGGTTTAAGTGCTAATGCTACAGCGGGTGCGCCAGATGTTGTGCCATATGGCAGCACAGAAGTGTTTGTTCGTGGTGGCATGAACGGCTGGGGTGAAGTGGATAGCTTTACTTATATTGGTAGTGGTGAATATCGCGTTGCCATTACTTTAGCCGCTGGTGGCTATGACTTTAAAATTGCCTCAGCAGATTGGAGCACCGTTGATTTTGGCGGCGTATCTGATGCTGAAGCTGGCGTTGAAGAAGATGTTGCAGAGCAACTTGCCCCAAGCGGAGCTAACTTAAGCTTTACAGCAGCAACAGATGCCACTTATGTGTTCTCACTTAATGCAGCAGATAAAGATAACCCAGTACTCACCGTATACAACGAAGAGCCTTTCGTCGGCACGAGTGTTTATGTTCGTGGCGGCATGAATGGTTGGGGCGAAACCAATGAATTGGTTTACATGGGCGGCAGTATTTACCAAGCAGAAATATTGGTATCAGCTGCAAACCATGAATTTAAAGTTGCCTCAAGTGATTGGTCTACAGTTGATTACGGCAGTTTAGATGATAATGGTGCAGTGACCTTAGATGCTGCCAAAGCGTTAGCGGTTGCTGGGACGAATATGAGTCTCAACTTTGAAACTGAAGAAATGTACACTTTTACTTTTGATATGAGTAATCGTTTAGAGCCAATGTTAACTGTCAATAAAACAGAAATGTTTGGCACTAATACTGTGTATATTCGTGGCGGAATGAATGGTTGGGGCGAAGTTGATGCCCTGAGCTATCAAGGTTCATCTGTTTACACTGTTGATATCGCTTTAGAAGCGGGTAATGCAGAGTTTAAGATTGCTACCGGAGATTGGTCAACTGTTGATTTGGGCGCGATAGCAGGTGAAGAAGCTGTTGTTGAAGGCGATATGAAAACGTTGGCTTCAAAAGGCGCAAACATGCTGTTTGATGTGGCAACAGCGGGGACTTATCGCTTTACGGTTACTGGGCCAAGTTCAAGCTCGCCAGTGTTGAGCGTTACTTCGGTGAATTAAACCAGTAATGAAGAGTATATATTAGCCTAGTTATTATAGGCTTCACTTTTATTGCCCAGCTTTAGCTGGGCTTTTTATTGAGAGAGTAATAGTCGTTTTATTCAGTATTTGTGGTTAATACTATCAATGCTTACAGCTTTAACCCTGAGCATTATTGCATCTGTATTGGCGGATAAATCGCACATGAACAAACTATCACAAACTTTATTACGGCTAATAGAATGAAAAACAATCAAAAAGTGCGCTTAATTGTTTGAAAAATGACAATAAATACAAATTCAGCGTAAAGACGACAAAAGTTGCAGATTTTGTTGTGGTTTTATGTCTATACTAAAGCTGTAAACTAAATAAATGACATAAGTATGAAAATGGAAGCAGGTTGTTTATTAAGTTAACAATGATTAATGCGATTACCCTTGTGATCTAGGACATACGCCCCCAAATCTACTTATGTAAGCACAAATATCTGCTAGAAAGTGAAGTATATAGCCAAGCTATATTATTAAAGGATAAGTTATCTATGAAAATAAATCTTTCAGGTCACCATGTTGATGTTACAGATACTGTAAAAGAAGACGTTAGCGCAAAGTTCACTAAAATTGCCAGCCATTTCCCAACGTTAATATCACTCGATATCATCATCTCAAAAGAACACGGCGAATTTGAAGTTGAAATCACGACAAATTATGAAGGAAGTCGTATAGCCGCAAAAGCCTCAGACCCTGTTATGTACCCTGCGCTTTCAAGTGCAGGCAAAAAACTTGATGCAGCATTAAAGCATCGAAAAGGTCAGCTAAAAGCTGATTTACACGCCAAACCAGAAGTTACGGCGCCTGAAATTGCTTATGAAAGAGTCCAAGAAATGGATCTTAAGTAAATCAAGCTAATATGAGTTAGATACAAAAAAACGCAGTCAAATGACTGCGTTTTTTATTGCAAAAAACTCACGGGTTAATCGTTAATTTCTGCATTATGGTAAACGTTTTGTACATCATCACAATCTTCTAACGCGTTAATGAATTTGTCGAAGGTTTCAACATCTTCACCAGTCAGTTCAGTCATGGCTTGAGGTACAAAAGTAATATGTTCAACTTCAAAGTTGATGTCAGCAATTTCTTCGGTCAAAGCAATGCGTGCTTTGCTGAATTCAGTAATAGGCGCGAATACGCTGATCATGCCATCTTCTAACTCAACGTCAGTTACATCAACATCAGCCATCATTAATAATTCAAGAATCGCTTCATCATCGTCACCAGCAAATACAAATACCGCTTGATGATCAAAACTATGAGCAACAGTGCCTGGTCCGCCTAATTTTGCATCGTTTTTAACGAATGCTTGACGAACTTCAGTGAATGTACGCTTTACGTTATCGGTTAAACAGTCAACGATAACTGAACAACCACCAGGGCCGAAACCTTCATAGCGAGCAGTATCATAATCTTCACCGCCACCGCCTCTGGCTTTTTCAATTGCGCGTTCAATAACGTGAGTAGGGACTTGATCCTTCTTTGCACGGGTAATTAGGCTGCGTAACGCAAGGTTACCATCAGGATCAAAACCACCATTTTTAGCACAAACGTATATTTCTTTACCGTAGCGCGAATAGATACGCGTTTTTTGGCCGGCAGTTTTTGCCATAGATTCTTTGCGGTTTTGGTATGCTCTTCCCATCTTGATCTCGTTTTGAATTTCGAAAAATTGCCGCTGATTCTAACAAAAATAATCGCAGCTGTTTAGTCTATATGGGCGTTGCAGTTGATGCAGATCAGCCGATATAGGATTATTAGGATTAATTTACCATAGATGGTGTTAAATTTGTGTAAGATATTGATTGCTTGAATGAGGTATTAGCAACAATAATCGTCTAGACTGAAACAAGTGATATAAAAACCATATCGTAAGCATGTAGTTAGCATCGGTAAGAGAGTAAAAATATGACAAAAGTGATTCAAGAACCGGCCACCACTGATAACGAAAATAAAGCGACGGTGACAGTATTATTTTATGAGGCTCCTGTGGGGTTATTAATGAAAAATACCGTGTTGACAGGCTTAGATGTAAGCGAAACGGGAAGGGTAATGCTGCCTAATGATTTTAGAGCAGGAAAGTCGATTATTGCTGTACTTGATGGTGAATGTAAAATCCTCAACTCATTAGGTGAACGTGTCTATGCTCAGAAAAATTTAGTCTAATTCAGAACTAAATTTCTATTTACAACGTATATACATAGCGTATTTTTAAGCGACTACTAGTGAGTCGCTTTTTCATGTTCGAATGTTAACAGGCCGAATAGTAAAATTGATTTGCGTATTCAGTTTGTTAAACCGTTTTTATCAAGGAAGTATTTTATGACCGCCACCTTGTTCACCCCGTATAAGCTCAATGACACGTTAACCCTGAATAATAAAATAATTATGGCGCCACTGACTCGTTGTATGGCTGATGATAACTTAGTGCCTACCGCTACCATGGCAGCATATTATGCCCGCCGAGCCGATGCAGGATTAATCATTAGCGAAGCGACCATTATCCGCCCCGACGGTCAAGGTTATGTGAATACCCCAGGCCTATATACACAAGCGCAAATTGAAGGCTGGAAAGTCGTCACTAAGGCTGTACATGACAAAGGCGGCAAGATTTTCGCGCAGTTATGGCATACAGGGCGTGTCGCTCATCCGTTCTTTTTTGGTGAGCAAAACGGCGAAGTGATTTCAGCATCGAATATTGGCATTGAAGGCACGATACCTAGAAATCGCGAATTAACCTATCAGCAGCCTAAAGCCGCCACTCAAGCAGATATTGCGCAACTAGTCAGTGACTACGCAACAGCAGCAAGTAACGCGATCGAAGCGGGTTTTGATGGGGTAGAAATCCACGGTGCCAATGGTTACTTAATCGATCAATTCTTGCATTACTCATGTAATAACCGCACCGATGAATACGGTGAAACACCTGAAAATATGGCGCGCTTTGCAGTCGAAGTAGTTGATGCAATTATTGCAGCTATCGGCAGTGATAGAACGGCAATTCGCTTATCACCTGGTGCATATTTCAATATGGAACCTAATCAAGGTGATAGAGCGGTATTCGATACACTGTTAAAGCAGTTAGAAAACCGTCACTTGGCATTTATACATCTTGGTATATTTGATGATGCGATGGAGTTTGATTATTTAGGTGGAACGGCGTCTAGTTATTTACGCCAGCAATATCAGCAAACATTAGTGGGCGTGGGCAGTTATACCGCCGAAACAGGTAGTAAGGCGATTGCGAATAATCAATTTGATTTATTAGCAATCGGTAGAGCTTTTATCGCCAACCCTGATTATGTCGCTAGAGTGCGCGATGGACTTGAACTCACCGCTTATGATGATGCCATGCTTGCTGAGTTAGTCTAACCAAAAGCATGAATTAGCTTTAGTTTGCTTATGCTCGCGCAATTAATAACCCTAGCTTAACCCCAATGCTGCGTCACTTCGCAGCATTTTTATGTCGCTTAAAAGTGGACATAACAGCTTCACTTAATTAGCGCTTCACTTAATTAGTGCTTCAGTTAATTAGTACTGCAGTTAATTAGTACTTAATGTTTATTAATAAGGGTTAAGCACTATTGTCTCTTTGGATAGATAAGGCGGCTTCAATCGAGGCTTCCGGTTTTCCAAGTAAAAAGCCTTGGGCATAATCAATTTGATAGTGTTTTACTTGTGAGAGTACTTGTTCTGAGTCTACAAATTCGGCTACCGTCTTAATGTTCATTTTTTTGGCAAAATGGGTCACTGTTTCAACTAAGTGTTGCGCTTTGGTGTCGATATCAAGATTGCGGATTAATGAACCGTCAATTTTGATGACATCGATATCAAGACTCATTAAATGGACAAAGTTAGAGTAGCCTGCACCAAAGTCATCAATGGCAATTTTACAGCCGAAAGGTTTTACCTTCACAATAAAGTCATGGACTAAATCATAGTTGGTGATTTCTTCACTTTCGAGCAATTCAAAGGTCAGTCTGGTTGAGGTCTCCGGGTTTGCCTTAAGCAGCTCAAATAGCTCTGCAACTCGCTCAGTATCAGCAATATCCTCCAGTGAAATATTCACCGAAAACTCATAAGGTAACTGACTAAAGAGAGAGAATGATTTTTCTAACATGGTTTTCATCATCCGAGGATAAAGTCTTGAACGTACTGCCGTTTGCATAAACATCGCAGGTGTCAGCACTGTGCCATCGTCAAGACAGATTCGCATCAAACACTCAAATTTGGGCTGTGCATCGGCTGACAATGGGTTAATTAACTGCACATACGGCGTCACCCAATCATGCTGAACAGCTGATACCAATATTCGGTTTTGATGCATGTTCGCTTCAAAGGCTTTTGGGTTTGACATATCTGGCGTAAATAATCGATATCGCTGGAACTGACGACGACCAATACGCCGCGCTAAATCTGCTTGTTGATGTAATTGAGAATATTGGTCGTTAACGCAATGTGCTCCACCTGCGCTTAAGGTGACATAGAGCTCATTACCATCAATTGTCATCGCTTGATGACTGATATGGTCAATGATGTGTTCTGCTAATTGTTGCAGTTGCTGATCACTGCAGTCACAGGCCATGAGTACTACAAACTCATCAGCCCCTGTTTTATAAAGGCTGTGAGGCGCGCAAGACAGCTCCAGGCCATTCGCGACCTTTTGAATGATAGTATCGCCAGTGGTTATGCCATAAAAATCATTTATTTCACCAAAGTTATTAATGTTGAATACCAACAAAGAACTTGCTTGATGCTTGCTTAAATCAGCATAGAGTTTTTTGCGATTAGGTAACCCAGTGAGATTATTAAAATAAGCCTCTTTAAATAGGTTACTGTTTTGCTGTTCAATTTGATGAAAGCTTTCAGCTAAAGACTGGCGCATGATTTCAAAATTATCGCCGAGTTGCTGGATTTCATCTTGGCTATTCAGTTTTAGTTTTTGGGTTAAGTCACCTTTGACCACTTTTTGGGTCCAATTGGTCAAAGTTAAAATATCCGCCGTAACGATTTTACCTACACTCATTAATAACCAACTCGCTAACGCCAATACGCCAGACAGCAACATTAATTGAAAGATAAGTGTATTTAATAGTTCTGCACCATAAAGCTTCACTTGAATAGAACCACCGTAAAACCCCATCAGTTGGCCACGCTCAATAATAGGCTGCATGACCTGGCTAAAGCCCAGTACCCACTCTCCTTGGCGCGTTTTATTGGTTTCGACATGTCGAATGGCTGGCGGTCTTTTAGCGGTAATTAACTGGCCATTGAGTGCATCTTGTTTTGCTAGTGGAATTAACTTGGACCACATGCCTTTGACAAAATAATCTGAGGTAGAGTTAAATCCCAGTTTTGTGGCTCTATCAAGCTGAATCGATTCATTTTGCTGTCTATGATGTAAAGAAATCAGTTGGCCATCGTTATCGAGAACCGCAAAGTCTGACAAGGTAATTTGAAATAGACTGGTTTGCTTTTTATCAATGCGAGTTGTCGCTTGGTTAAAGAAATGACTAATGGTTTTATCTATCTGCGTTTTTTGGTTGGTTAAATCAGTGAAATCAACCTGGTTACTGGCTAAAAGCAAGTGCATATTGTGTAAGGTGTCACTGACACTCAGCTTAATTAACTGTCTATTTTGATGTAATTGGTAACTGAAAAAAATCACTTGAGCACACACAAGGATCAACACATTGGTTAGCATTAGCTTGCGATGCAATGGCATTTTTAAATGCAGCAACCAATAGAGTAAGGGCTCAAGTAAGCAAAATAATAGAAAAGAGCCAATCAGTGCAAAAGTCAGCAATTGAGTTATTAACGCAATTTTTGGCCAATCGGCGACTTCTATTAACGAGTTCTTGTTTCCCCATGGGTTAACTGATGTATTCGGGTTATAAGGGTCTAAAATCCAAATAGGATCTTGTTCACCTTTAACCTGTAAAACCAGTTTGTATTCTATGTCGCCATGATGAAGGGGTAATGTGAATTGCCATTGATTGTCGCCATTAGCTCGCATTTGATAATAGGCATCGTCAGGGTGCCAATCGGAGAAACTGCCACTGACAAACACGCTTTCTATGTGACTTGAAGCGGATAAACCGTATTGCTGATTTAGCTTGTCTGATAAGGGTAGAGTGAGATTAATTTCATACGGCGTGAGTGCATCATGGGACATTAACGAAATGACCCAAGTTTGAATAGGCCATATACAGACAAGCACAAAAAAGATACCCAGCCTAATTTTCCATTTATGGAGATAGTGAGCAATTAAACTCAAAGGCTAGGCCTTACTAATAATAACAAGATATTCTGCTCCCAAATAACAAACTGATAAATGTTGTAGAAGTTGATGTAAGTATTAACAATTATGTATCAATATGAGCTGAATATGACCTAGGGTCAACAGCAAGTGAGCGAAAAATTGTACTGTTCAGAGGTGTAAGGGGAATTACTATCTTGTAGGTGCAAAACTCAAAGGTGCAGTCTTGTTGTAATCTAGTATCTCAGTGTTATAACTGTGACTCGAGTAATGTGCTGTTACTGGCTGAGATCCAATAAATTACGTATAATGTAAAACATCTATTTCTGCTTATTAGTGGAATGACTTCGGCTAATCAGCCTGAAAACTTATATCAATTGAGAGAAATTACCATGAGCGCTATCCCACCATGTCCAAAATGTGAATCTGTATATGTATACGAAGACGGTTCACAATTAGTTTGCCCTGAATGTGCTCATGAATGGAACCCGAATGAAGAAATCATCGATCCAGATGCAATCATTTTAAAAGATGCTGTCGGTAACTTACTGGCTGAAGAAGATAAAGTGACCTTGATTAAAGATCTTAAAGTTAAAGGTTCTTCGCTCGTTCTTAAAGTCGGCACTAAAGCGGTCATCAAACGCTTTGTAGATGCAGACCACGACATCGATTGTAAAGTTGATGGCCACGGTCAAATGATGCTTAAATCTAAGTTTGTTAGAAAACAAAACTAATTAGCATTATTGCCAATTTAGATTAGAAACACCTGCCAACAAGCAGGTGTTTTTTTATGTGAAAATTATGGGCCTGGGTTCAGCTCCCGCCGCCAAATGTGAATCAATTGAAGCGTTTTGAATAACTTGAGACGTAAATGTTTTATCTAATGCAAAGAAAAAGGGCTTAACCTTGCGGTTAAGCCCTTTTAAGTATTTGGTGGAGGCGGCGGGATTTGAACCCGCGTCCAGAAAGCCTACATCCAAGGCGCTACATGTTTAGTCTCTCTTTTGATTAACCAAGTACACTCCGAAAGACAGGATTGCAATTGGCGAGTCCGATACTATTTCGCGGTTCACCCTCGGACGGAGTTCCCTCGCTATCAAATGTAATATGACCATCTTGAATCCCTGCCCATTTGAGAGACGTGGGTAAGATGGCTAGCTAGCCTAAGCTGCTAGAGAGTAGTTAGAGTCGTTAGCAACTATAACAGTGCGGCTTTTTACGAGGCCAACCGCCCCTCGACATGCTCCCAGGGTTTCGTGAATCCTGTCGAATCCAGAATCGCCCCCAAAGTTTGTTGATTGTATCGGGTAAACGCTAAAATACCTAGCGTATTCCACTAAAATACAATCGTTTGTATATTATCCGTCCAGTCTGCTCTTTTTCATTACGCGCGACTGTTCGACTTTCCATTCTCTTTCTTTAGTGTCTTGACGCTTGTCATGGTCTTTTTTACCTTTACCTAGACCAATCTCTACTTTTACCCAAGCGCTTTTGCGCCAGTATAGAGATAGCGGCACTAAGGTATAACCTTGACGCTCAATTAAGCCTTCAAGTTTATCAATTTCGCTTCGCTTCATTAGTAGCTTTTTAGTACGAACTGGATCGCATACTACATGGGTCGTCGCTGTGTTGAGGGGCTGAACAGTACAACCATGCATGAATGCTTCACCGTTTTTGATGAAAACATAGCAATCAGCTAAGGTCACTTTACCCATACGCAAGGATTTAACTTCCCAGCCTTGTAGCTCAAGTCCTGCTTCTACTTTTTCTTCAATTTTAAATTCAAAGGTCGCGCGCTTATTACGTGTAATCGTAGCGGGTGGATTCTTTGATTTTTTCGAATTCTTTTTTACCATAATCGCGTGTACTGCCCGCTGTTATCCCATTTAAAAGATCTGCTCGTTTTCACATACTGCAGATATGGGGGAGAGAATAAACTAATCAAGGGATTATACCCAAACCACTTAAAGATGCGAGTTTATTCCTTAATCGTAATGGATGCGTTTTACTTCAAGCGTGTTAAAATTGGCAGATTGTTATCGATAGTGTTGTTATTCATGCCAAAAATTTCAAAAAATGTGCTTGTACGCTTCAGTGCAATGCAAATGTATGATCTGGTAAATGACGTTGAGTCGTACCATGAGTTTTTACCTGGCTGTGTGGGCGGTAAAGTCCTTGAGTTTGATGGTAAGACAATGGTCGCATCGGTTGATGTATCTAAAGCGGGTATTCGTAAAACGTTTACGACCCGCAATCAGGTTGTGCCTGGAAAATCCGTGTCTCTTGCTCTTGAAAATGGCCCATTTAAAAACTTAGATGGCATTTGGCGTTTTACTGAGTTGACGGAAGATGCTTGCAAAGTTGAGTTTGACTTAAATTTTGAGTTTTCAAACCCGCTTGCGGACATGGCATTTGGCCGAGTATTTAAAGAGTTAATGAATTCGATGGTGACGGCTTTTACCGATAGAGCCAAGGTAATTTACAATGACAAATGACGTTGAAACATTCTCTGTGGATGTGATTTATGCGCTCCCTACGCAACAAAAAATTATCACCATTAGTGTGATGCCTGGCACCACTTTTATTGAGGCTGTTAAGCTGAGTAATATTGTCAGTTTTTTCCCTGAAATTGATCTTGAAAAGGTCAAACTTGGAGTATTCAGCCGCCAAGCCAAGCATGATGAAGTGCTGCAACAAGGTCAGCGTATTGAGATATATAGGCCACTCATTGCGGACCCTAAAGATGTACGCCGCAAGCGAGCTGAAAAAGCCAAAGAAGAAGGTCGCAGCAACAAAATTACTGGTGCTAAGCTTTAATTTATAAACTTAAGCTATCCATGTGATACTGATGCGTAATGCTATGTGTAACGAGTTTTACGTATAAAAAAGCGGACAGCTAATGCTGTCCGCTTTTTTGTGAGTATAATTTGGTTACTCGCCTTTTGGCCGATTTTGATTACCGCCTTTAGGAACGTCATTTTCCTTTGAAATACGTTCTTCTTCAACCAGTGGCTTAGCATCACGGCGAATGGCGTTAGGCTCTTGCTCAGGTAGCAACGGAGCAACCACAGGCGCAGATACGGTTGGCAGTGCACCTTCATTAAGTGGTGTATCAAAGTCATCACTTAATTTGTAATCGCCTTCAATTTTGGTGAGTAAATCACCGTCGAAGTATAAAATAAGCTCTTTGTGAGTCACGCTGGCATTACGACCACTTTTAAAGTGATAAACGTAATACCAAATATTATCAGCGAAACTGTCACGCAGTACTGGGCGACCTAATATGTATTCGGCTTGCTCTTTAGTCATTTCAACACGTAGCTTTTCTACTTGTTGTAACTCCATGTAGTTACCTTGCGGTACATCAGGCTTATAGATTAACCAATCAAAAACACTACAGGCACTTAAAGATACTGATAGCGCAACTGCGCCTAAAAGGGTAAGACTTTGTTTTTTGTTTATCATTGTCTGCGCTATTTCCTAAAAATCTGACGCCATCATACCCAAGGCTTCCCTATGCTGACAAGTGGCTATTAACTGTTGGATGCTATAACTGTGTGAATAATAGAGTGGATAGCTGTCAGTTAGTTCCTCACAACTTAGTAAACTTGACTAATTACTCAGGTAATCGCGCTTAATTGTTACATAAATGTAGAAAAATATGGTAAATCCAAGAGTAATTATATAAGTTTGAATAATGGGTTTTAGCTGAGACAGAAAAATTGATTAATTAAGTTAATTCATAAACCTGCATAGCCCGATACGTGCTTAATATTCGCTCTAATTTGACAAAAAGAATAATGATTAACGATGTCATCAAAAGAAACTAAAAAAAATCAACAATCACTGGCACCTCAAAAATCAGCAGGTAAGGTGACATTTGTAGGTACCGGTCTGCAATTAGCTGGGCAGATCAGTGTATTAAGTAAAAGCTACATTGAAAATGCAGATATCATTTTTTCGCTGGTTCCTGATGGGTTTACTGAGCGTTGGCTAGTCAGTTTAAATGCTAATCATCACTCACTTCAGCCTTATTATGCCCAAAAAGGTGAAGTAAAAAATCGCCGTGATACTTATTCGCAAATGGTCGATGCAATACTCGAACAAGTACGTCTTGGCTTAAACGTGGTTGTTGCCTTGTATGGTCATCCTGGCGTTTTTGCTTGTGTGTCGCATTTATCGATTAAGCAGGCGAGATTAGAAGGTTATCAAGCTGAAATGCTGCCAGGAATTTCAGCAGAATCGTGCCTATGGGCTGATTTAGGTATAGATCCTGGCACTTCCGGACATCAAAGCTACGAAGCCACTCAATTTATGCTGTATCAGCATATACCTAACCCTAAGACCCATCTACTTCTGTGGCAAATATCGTTAGCAGGCGAACATACGTTAACTGAATTTTCGACAACATCAGAGCGGTTAGAGATCTTAGTGGAGCATCTATCACAGTGGTATCCGCGTGAGCATGAGGTAGTCATTTACGAAGCTGCTACCTTACCTCATTTAAAACCTAGAATTGAACGTTTCAACCTTGAGCAGTTGCCTCATGTTGAACTCAGCACCATTAGTACATTATTAATACCTCCCTCGGAGCAATTAGCTTTAAATTTCGACATATTAAAGCGCCTTGGGATTGAAGCTTGCGATATTGGATAAACCTTTCAACACTAAAATGGAAATTACTATGTCAAAACTTAGCTCTTTTTTAACGGATTTAAGCTCGGATGCAAAATTAAAACAAGCCTATGAAAGCTCGCCTGAAAAAGTCATGCAGGATTACGGCTTGAGTAAAGAGGAACAAGAAGCTGTAATGTCATGCGATGAAGGTAAAGTCTGTGCATTAATTGGGAATGTTGATAAGTCTAAAATATTGTTTGTTCATCATTCCTAGGCTAATGGCTTGAAATTTATATTATTGATTTTGTTTTTTCTAAGTCCTTTTGCTTTTGCCAATACTGACCAGCAAATTGATATAGAGTTATCGCAATTAGAAAAAACGATGAAAACTTCCCCTGATGAAGGGGGAGTGCTTTTTAGTGCCTTACATGATAAAAGCTCAATTTTAAATAATGACCAGCTTGCTAGGTTATGGATGATCGATGCCCAAAGACAAATAATGATAGGCAATTTTGAGACTGCACTTATTCGCCTAGATGATGTACAAAAAGTGGCAACAGATAGAATATTATTAACCCAGTCTTATATGTATAAGGTCACTTCATATATAGGCCTAAAAAATTACACTTCTGCATTTATTGAATTAAGAAAGAACCTTGAACGAGTAGAAACCTACCAAGATCTAGAATTAAAACTAGAGTCATATTTACGCATTTTAAATGTATACCTAGACATGGATGCATATAAAGAAAGTAAACGAATTTCTGAGAAACTATTGGACTTGAATAAACAGCAGTCACCTAAAAGCCATTGCTATGGGCTTGTAGGACTAGGCTACAGCAATTTGAATTTGAGACTCTACCAAGAAGCTACCTCCACTTTTGACGAAGCATACGCTTATTGTCAAACTCACGAGTTTTCTCTTGTTGGGGCTATGGCTCTAAAAGGGTTAGCTGAAATCAACCTGGAAATGAGTGAATATAGTAAGGCTAAAGAGCAGTTGGAAACTGCTTTAAATGTTTATCAAAGATTCAATTTCAGCTACGAACTATCAAGGACAAACGCACTATTAGCGATAGTCCACTATCATATTAAAGAATTCGAAACCGCTACCCATTATGCTGAATTGGTCAATGCGCTACCCAATGATTCTATTTATATGTTACCTAAGAGAAAAGTAAGTGAAATATTATCAATGCTTGCTAATCGACAAGGCAGATATAAAGAAGCTTATCAATATCAGGTTCTAGCTCATGCCTTAGATATGCAGATAATCAATGAGAAAAAAGTAAAAGAAAATGCCTACCAAATGGTTAAGTTCGATTCTGCAGAGAAAACTCGTGAACTGAATCAACTCGTACAAGATCATGAGATGATTGCTAAGCAGCGTAGTATGTTGAATAACGAAAAAAGCTCTTCTTTTATGTTCTCAACGGTATTAGTCGGCACGGTGGCTTTTTTGAGCTTGATGTTGTCAGCAGCTTGGATGCAGCGAAATCAATTCCGTAAACAAGCGCAAATAGATGCGTTGACAGGTTTATATAATCGAGGCGCAGGCATCGAAAAAGCTGAGAATGAATTTATTCAAGTGCAAGCTCAGCAAGGCAGTATTAGTGTCATTGTTATTGATTTAGATTGGTTTAAAAAAATTAATGATAGTTACGGCCATGCTACCGGTGACTGGGCGTTAAAAAAGGTGGCTGATACGATTACTGAACATAAACGTGCCAGTGACATTGTTTGCCGTTTAGGTGGCGAAGAATTTGCGATCTTTATGCCGTTCACTGATATTGATTTTGCATATGAATGCGCGCAAAGCTTGTGTACAGCATTTGCTAATATCAATACTCGTTACTCTGGTCATCAATTTACGATTACAGGTAGTTTTGGGGTGAGTGATTTAACTAACGATGACTTAAGCCTAGACCCTATATTAAATCGTGCAGATAACGCGCTCTATAAAGCGAAATCTGAAGGTCGAAATCGAGTAGTTAAGTCTTAAGTAAGGCATGTCTCTTTTTAAATATCATGTCGTGCTTAGTTCTCATATCAAAACAAATCCAACCAACCTATAGCTGTTTCAATTATTTTCTATTTTTAATGCGAGTTATTCATAAATAGCACTGCTATCTATCGTTTTTATTGTGGCAATGTTGGCTGTTACTGCATTACTTACCTTCATACTTTCTTGTTGCTGCCTATTTCTGGATTCCAGACTTTTGGTTCTTGCGTATTGGTTCTTGCGTATAGATTCTTGTGTATTGATTCTTTGGGTTAGTATTGTGAGCTGTGAGCTGTGAGTTTTGTGCCTGTCAGAGGACTATGGTTCGTACTCACTTAATCACTTAATCACTTAATCACTCAATCAATCACACACCTGATCAATCAGTCACTCAATCTAAGGCGCAAGTATTCAGAGTATTGCCTTTCAATGCTTTCGCTTGGGGGCTTGCTGTTGTAAGCATTCAAAACAATAGCTGTGAATTATCATTTGGCTATTTCTTTAACTATTCATTTAACTA
>NZ_MCUF01000015.1:1419-33212 GCF_002873615.1 Shewanella sp. 10N.286.51.B7 | reverse complement strand
TAGCGATTAAGATGCTGCTGAATTTAGTGTGGGAACCACAAGCATCCTATTAAATTCGTGGGGATCCCTCAGGGTCAGAGTAAACTTTATTGCTTACCTAATTACCTGCTAACAATACCCAGCCCAATTTAAAGCTTAAACAAAAACGCTAATCGCTTGGTTTAATCCCAAGTCGATTAGCGTTTTTTTGTTGCCGTTATCGTTTCAAAAGTGTTTTCCAATTCCTTTCAAACGATAACAGCCCTCTCTAGCAATAACAGTTCGATTAAACTTCTTTACCTAAATGCTTGTACAGACTTTGATAATCAGCACTGTCAGCCATTAGCTGTTGATGGTTACCACTGTCAGTGATTTGTCCATTTTGAATCATATGAATACAATCCATTTCGGCCATGGCAGTTAAACGATGGCTTATCATTAACATGGTTTTACCTTTTGCTAAGGTAAATAATAAACGTAAGATTTCACGTTCTGTGCGCTTATCTAATCCTTCCGTTGGCTCATCTAATAACAAGATTGGCGCATCACGTAATAAGGCTCTGGCAACACCGATTCGGCGCTGCTCGCCACCTGATAGCTGACGTCCGCCTTCACCAATCCAGCTGTCTAGGCCAACTTCTTCACCGCGATCTGTGGTGGTTTTTGAACTAAGAAGCACCTCTAACCCGACTTGCTTTAACACTGCTGTTAATTGCTCGTCATTGGCGCGTCTTTTTTGTCCTTCAACGTATGGCAAAGCAATGGCCAAATTGTCACGTACTGTGCCTGCAAATAAATGAATACGTTGGCTAACAACGGTCATTGAGCTACGTAATGTCGCTTCATCAAACTCACTGATATCACGACCACCTAGGGTTATTTGACCTTGCTGAGGTTGCCATTCTCGGGTGATTAAGCTTAATAAGCTCGATTTACCACAGCCTGTTGCACCTAATAGCGCGACTTTACTGCCCTGAGGTAAATCTAAATTCAACCCCGTTAATACCTGCGAGTCAGCCTGATAACCGAAGTGAATATTGCTGAGGTTAATCTCGGTACGCTCAAGCTGAGTTTCTTGACCAAATACGACATCAGGCGTTTGCTCGGTGACTTCTGAAATACGTTTTGCCGCTAACACACAACCTGATAAATGCTGGAATGCTCCAGAGATTGGCATCATCATTTCAATGGTGGCCATAGTGGCAAATACCATCATTGCCATTAGCGGGCCTGGTGGCACACTGTCACCCACGCCATGACCTGCAAAATACATCATCATCACAACTGCGGCGCCATTGACCATGATCAATAATGCCTGGCTTAAACCGGTCACATGCGCCATCGCGGTTTGACTGGTAAAGAGTGATAACTCAGCTTCACGTAGCTTTTGGCGGTAGCGATCATTTGCTGAAAATAATGTCAGCTCTGCCTGACCTTGGATAACATCTAAGATCAACACTCGAAAACGGCGTTTACTGTCTACCACCGCTTCACCCGGTTTTCTACCTAAGCGATAAAATACGAGCGGTAAAATCAGCCATGCAGCAATTAACAAAGCACACAGGCTTAATGCCAGTGATGCGTCAAACCAAGACAAGAATGCATAAAGGGCAACAACGGTCAGTAATGAGGCTGCCATTGGCACTAATAAACGTAAATAGAGATGATCCAGCGTATCAATATCGGCCACTAACCGATTGAGCATGTCGCCTTGTCTAAGGCCTTGCAGGTTACTGGCACTTAACGGCAATAACTTTTTCCACGACCAAACTCGAAGCTCTGTTAACAGCTTAAACGTGGCTTCATGGGTCGCTAACCGCTCACCATAACGGCTTGCTGTTCTTGCGATTGATAAAAAGCGTACGCCACCTGCTGGGGTAAAAAAGTTAAACGCTAAGGCGGTTGCTGCTGTTAAACCAGCAATGGCTGTGGCTGATAAAAACCAACCCGAAAGAGATAATAAACCAATGCCAGCAATGATCGTTGTGCAGGTTAGCAATAAGCCAACTGACATCATTAACCACTGACGTTTAAATAACTTAATGAAAGGCAGTAATAGCTGCATTACACATCCTCCCTTTGAGTTTGTTCATCGGTCTTTGTTGGCTCTTGCTCATCAATATACAGTGATAAACCGTCATCATCTTGTTGTTGCATGTTTTTAAACAAACCCGTTTGAGTGCTCAGTAAAGCATAATCACCTTGCTGCACAATACGCCCTGCTTCAATCACCAGAATGTTATCCATACTTTGTAATTGATCGAGACGATGCGTCACCATCACACAGGTTTGCGCTGTCATCGCTTGTTTAAGTGATGCTGACACGAGTTTTTCACTGTGACTATCAAGGCTTGCTGTAGGCTCATCGAGTAAGAATAAGCTCGCAGGTTGTGCGATAGCACGGGCGAGCGCGATACGTTGAGCTTGGCCAACTGAGACGCCGGCTGCTTGATCGCTAATGACAGTATCTAAGCCTTGGGGGTGTTGATTAACAAATTCGGCAATGTTGGCTTGTTCAAGTAAGGCCATCACTTGTGCATCAGTTAATTCAGGATTAGCTAAGCAGACGTTTTCACGAATACTGCCATGGAATAGTTGAGGATCTTGCCCAAGCCAAGCTAAGTGTTCACGCCACTGTTTTTTATCCAGCACACTTAACTCAACACCATTGATTTTGAGCGAGCCTTTGTAGGGTAGAAAACCTAATAATGCATTGAGTAAACTGGTTTTACCCGCGCCGCTTGGGCCAACCACCGCGACTTTTTGCCCCGCTTGCACCTCAAAAGAAATCGGCCCAAGTAAAGCGGTTCCTTCCAATGTCAGCACTTCGAGCTCTGTCGCTGAAATGGCAATGTTATCTAACGAAACCTCATGCTGTTGCGCGGTTTGTTCACTGAACTTACCGTCGACCTGCTTTAAAGGGTTTGGATGCTCTAGTAATTCAACTAACGCCTCTGCTGCGCCAATGGCTTGCGCTTTGGCGTGGTAATGAGTGCCTAAGTCTCGAAGTGGTTGAAAGAATTCAGGGGCTAAAATCAGAATAAATAGACCGGTAAACAAAGTGATACCAGCGCCATAATGGCCAAAATTTAGGTGGTCTAAATAGCTAAAACCAAAGTACACCGCCAGCACAGCAATGGATAATGCAGCAAAAAACTCTAATACCGCCGAGCTTAAAAATGCCATTCTCAGCACCGACATGGTTCTTTGCCTGAAGTCTTCTGAGGCCGTCTCAATTTTGTTCACTTCAGTCTCACCACGGTGAAATAATTTAAGTGTACTTAAGCCTTTTAAGCGGTCCATAAAGTGGCCACTTAATCTTGATAATGCACTGAAGTTTTTACGGTTGGCATCAGCCGCGCCCATACCAACTAAAATCATAAACATTGGGATCAGCGGCGCTGTGGCAAATAGAATCAGTCCAGCTGCCCAGTTAAGCGGAAATACTGACACCAAAATAATCAACGGAATAAAACCCGCTAGCATCATTTGTGGTAAGTACTTAGCATAAAAATCATGTAAGTCTTCAACCTGCTCAAGCACGATGCTCGCCCATGCTCCCGCTGGCTTTCCTTTGATAAACGCAGGGCCTAAATCGGTGAGTTTGTTCAACACAGCTTCACGAATGTCACTTCGTAGTCGTTTACCCGCTTCAAAGCTTAATCGCTCACGTGCATAAGCTAGCCCTGCTCGCACAATAATCAGTGCAATTAACCCGATAAATTGACTGCTAAAGCTCGCCATGGGTAATTCGAGCATAATCACGCCGTGTAAGATATGTGCCAACAAATACGCTTGCACGACAATCGCCACACCGTTAAGTGCACCGGTAAAAATGGTGAGTTTCAAGAATATGCCGCAAGATGACTTCTGTTGTTTAAGCCACTGGCCAAGAGATTTTTCTAAGGTTTTATCCATTACATTCCTGAAAATGATCGCACTAAATGAGGAAAATTGCCGCAGTATCGCAAGCTAACAGCTTCGATAACAGCCGCTTATAGAGAAGTGTTAACTGATTCACACATTGCTAATAAACACTGTGTTATTGATGAACTATAATTCTACGCGATAGTCATCAGCAGGACAGTAAAAGAAAGGTAAATATTTGTTCATCAAATTGAATCAATATTTCTATTTGATAGTGAGTAATAACGTTCTTAAAAGCACAGAACTTTATGTTTTTTTTGATTATAGTTTTAATCAATAAAGTTTCTCACTCAATGCTTACATGCAAGAAAGCGATTAACTAAGCAATAGCCATATCAGCTTACTTAGCGTAAATGACAATCACGATAAATTATACGATTGCACTTTCTAATAGGATGAAGAAGGTAATTAAAAAATGGACGTTAATCTTTCAACCCACAGAGCACAGGCATTCAACTACTTATTTGACTCGGTTGTAGTCACTGATACCACAGGTATTATCATTGACTGGAACTGCGGTTCACAACAACTTTATGGCTACAGTAAAGAAGAAATACTCGGCCAATCAGTGAGTATTTTACATGTCCCCGAAGACAGTGCCTCTATCACTGAGTTGGTCATTTCCTCGGTTGAACAACATGGCAAATGGACGGGCGAAATACGCTTTTTACATAAAGACGGCACTATCGGTTGGGTAGAGTCGATGTGTGTGCCATTGTTTGATGACGAGCAGCAATTTATTGGTGCTTTAGGGATTAACCGAGACATCACTAAACGTGTTGAAGATGCCCAACGAGTATTAAATCTCGCCTGCTATGACCAGCTGACGCAAATACCCAATCGCTATTTGTTAATGGACAGAGTTAAACAAACCATCGAACGCTGCAAACGCATGAACACTAAGTTCAGCTTGTTCTATATGGATTTAGATGATTTCAAGAACATCAATGATACCTATGGGCATTGCCAAGGGGATTCTGTTCTAATTGAAGCGGTAACCAGACTGCATAAAGTCATCAGAGAGTCGGATACTTTAGCCAGAATTGGCGGGGATGAGTTTGTATTATTACTGGAGGACATTACTGACAATAATGACATCTCGCGCATGGCTGATATCTTAATCAGTGCATTAGACAAGCCGTTTACAATAAACGCTCAACCCGTTTTGCTTAATTGCAGTATTGGTATTGCGACCTTTCCTGATTCCGGTGACGACTTTGATACCTTAATCAAAACAGCAGATTTTGCGATGTATAAATCAAAGCGCCAGGGCGGAGCTACTTATCGATTTGGCTAAGCTTGATAGTTTATTCGGTGTAAAAGGCAGTTGAAAAGTTAGGTGAAAAGTTAGTTGAAAAAGTGAGGTAAATAGTCATGAATGGGCTTTATTTAGCTATCGATTTGAATTTGCCATTAAACGCCAAATTTAACTAATACATGCCACATCAGTTTAAGCTGTTGTACTTGCTGAGCCTGCTTAGTTCTTTGACTCCAAGGCACTGGTTTTTCAGTAAGCACCTGTGCAGCTCTGCCAATAATATCTGCATTTATTTGCTTGTCTCTAGCAATCACCTTGGCAAGTTCTGGCATTGTCGCCCCTCGAAAGTCATCAGGCACCTGCTCCACATCAAGCTGATAGCCTTGATGCCACAACAGTTCAATATCATACTCGTGGCACATTGACTGCATCAGCTCACCTATTTCTGTATCTTTATAGCTTGGATCAGCAACAAGATAGCCAATATCATGCTCTAACGAAACTTCACCATGAATTTGCGCTTCTATATAATGATCAAGATTAGATAAAGCAGGCATGTCGAAACGTGCTCTCACACCTTGAGGTAATTGCTGCCACAGATGATTAACCATATCCGCAGGCTTAATCTCTTTCACTCCTAAAGCATATTGGCGCTCAAAACACTCGCTGAGTAACGCGGCCAAGATCACCTCAAAACAACTTAACGTGCCTTTTTCTTTAGGTAAGCGATAGGAATCCATATAACTGAATGTACAGCGCGAAAGTACTTGAGTGTGGGTAAGAAAGTAACAACTGCCAAATCGAGGAGCCGGCCCCGTTGGGCATAGACCAAGATCTAATGCACCATACTTAGGGCGTAGTTTAACTCCTGAGTAACTATGACCAAAAAGTTGGTTTTCCCAGTGGTCTCTTGGGCCACCTAATTCCGGTGACAATTGCCCATTTGAGATATGAGTTTCAAACTGGCTTTTATAACAACCGTCCTTAAGTAACCCAGCTGCGACTGATAATCCACGGCTATCAATACGATCGGGGTGAAAATGCAAGGCCACTCGGCCATGTTGATGCAAGGCTTGCATAGCCTTATGAACCGCTGCAGTATCAATGTTAGACATTAACAGGACATTTTTAATTACCGCACTTGAGTGCTCGCGCAAACAGGCAACGCTATGCTCGATATGGATTTGCGCTGCTGACTTTCGATTCATAACCTGCCCTCCTTTGCATCTGTGATTAACACTATCCAATATCTAACGACTTGCTGGATAAAATACAGCTAAGTGCTTGTATTTCATTGTATGTAAAATACACGGATTTAGCACAAAAGATTAAAACTAATTCATCTACCTATGCGGTTAACCCTCATCAAGATGTTGAAACATCGTACTCACCATTCTTTGCAGAACAAAACCTCAAATAACTAATCCCTAGGGCCTGTTGATCTTTCAAGGTTGTTTTTGCAGCGAGTTGTTGGCCATTCTATGCATCAAGGGCGCAAGACAGAGACTTTGTGGTGTAGTTATTCTACATAAAAAGTCGATAACGCAGTAAAAATGACCAACAAACGCTGCCCAAAGGGTTCGACTAAAAGCGTTTTACTCTTTGTTGGATGCATTTTGCTTAGATGACTAGGCATCAACTCATCCGCCTCGATTACAACGCTTTTATTTCGAACAAAACTTAACCAGCAAAGAACAACAGGCCCTAGATACTGATGAAATAAGCCCATTGCATATGGCTTATATTCCACTAGTAACGGCCATTAAAGAAGAATATTTAAGCGATTAGATGGCGCTCTAGCAGTGTTTCAGGTAAGCTTCACGCCCGCCATTTCGTGGCCCCCTATTCAGTCATAGCAACGTATACGTTGCCCAAAGAGATCATTCTATGAGTTTTGCCTCACTAGGCTTAAGCGCAGCAATTTTAAAAGCTGTTGAAAAACAAGGGTATGACACCCCTTCAGCAATCCAAGAACAAGCTATTCCTGCCGTCCTAGAAGGCAAAGACGTAATGGCCGCAGCCCAAACGGGTACAGGCAAAACAGCAGGTTTTACCCTGCCATTATTAGAACTACTCTCAAAAGGTCAGCGCGCTAAGCGTGGCCAAGTTCGTGCTTTAGTATTAACACCAACACGTGAGCTAGCAGCACAAGTTGCTGAAAGCGTGTCGACTTACGGCGCAAACTTACCGCTTAAATCTGCGGTTGTATTTGGTGGCGTATCAATTAATCCACAAATTACCACCCTAAGAAATGGCGTTGATATTCTAGTGGCGACCCCAGGGCGCTTATTAGATTTATGCCAACAAAAAGCATTAAGCTTCAGCCAACTTGAAGTCTTAATCTTAGATGAAGCCGATCGCATGTTAGACATGGGCTTTATTCGCGATATTAAGAAAGTCTTGGCTATGTTGCCAAAACAACGCCAAAACCTAATGTTCTCAGCAACGTTTTCAGATGAAATCCGTGAACTTGCAAAAGGCTTAGTGAATAATCCAGTTGAGATTTCAGTTACGCCACGTAATGCGACTGCTAACACGGTTGAACAAAGTGTTTATGCCGTAGATAAGAGCCGTAAAGCGCGTATCTTAACTAAGCTAATTAAAGAAAATAACTGGCATCAAGTGTTGGTATTTTCTCGCACCAAACATGGCGCTAACCGCTTAGCGAAAAACTTAGATGCTGACGGCATCAATGCAGTGGCTATTCACGGTAATAAAAGCCAAGGTGCGCGAACCAAAGCCTTAGCTGATTTCAAAGCGGGTAAAGCACAAGTCATGGTTGCTACCGATATCGCTGCCCGTGGTATTGATATCGACCAATTGCCTTTTGTCGTTAACTTTGACTTACCTAATGTCCCTGAAGATTATGTGCATCGTATCGGCCGTACTGGCCGCGCTGGTGCAACGGGTTTAGCAGTATCTTTAGTTAGCGATGAAGAAGTGAAATTATTACATGACATCGAAAGACTGATTAAGCGCACTGTCGAGCGTAAAGTCATCGAAGGCTATGAAGCATGTCATGACTTACCAGAAGCAAGCTTAAAAGGCGGTCATCGCGCGGCTAATCATAAAAAGCCAAACCCGAATCGTCGTAAGCACGCCAATCAAGCTGATGGACAAAAACAAGGCCAAAGCACTAAACAGGGCCAGCGCCCAGCGCCGAAAGGCAATTCAGACAAGCCAAGCCAACGTCAACGCGCCCGCGCTCGTGCAGAAGCTGAAAATGCTCAATCAGATGGTAATAAAAAGCCACAAAATCGTCGCCAAGGCCGCACTGACAACTCAAGTTCACAAGGCAAGGTTGATCCTTACGCGAATGCGAGACGTTAATAGCGACTCACTGATTTAGCGTTAACTTAGCTCGATTTTCAGCAAATAGTTAATGATTTAAAGGCATGAAAGCCAAGCTTTCATGCCTTTTTTGTTATTCAAAAAAACCAGCATAAAAATCTACACCTTGCTTACTCATTAACGATAAACACTTGAAAGTTGCCAGATCCACTCTCATCGTTCATGATAATTACACGGGATAAAGACAATTTTTCATGGAAGAGTTATGAAATATTTAGGTGTATTGGTTCTAATATTATTACTGGCTATTGCCAGCCTGTTTGTTGGTTTACAAATGGGAAAAGGTCAGCTTAATCAAGCAGAAGAGTCTCAAAGTAATCAACTGAGTAAAACACCAACAAGTGAAGGTGTTACCTCCCAGCCATCAGAGTTAGCCATAGAATCCAGTCATCTCGTCAGCGAACTGAAACAAGAAGTGCTGCAACTTAAACAACAGCTTGCTGAAAAAAACAGTTTAATCGACGCTATGAACTCTTCAATGGGATTACTCGAGCAGCAAGTTGAACTGGCTTACACCGAGATAGATCAAGTTACAGAGCAAACCCATGACTCGCCATTTCATCCTGAGCCAGACAGCATCAGCACTGATCAAGCAAACCAATGGGTTCCTGAAAATTTTGCCAATGCGATAGCTTCACAACAAGGAGACATGGTCGCACTATTTAAGCGCCATCACCAAGCTGACATCAATCAAGAATGGGCCACGGAGCGTGAGCAAGCATTAAAAGATTCTTTTGCTTTGAGTGAATATGCTGACATGGTCAATATCACCTCAGTCAATTGTAAAACCAGCACTTGTGAGGTTCGCGGTGAAGAGCTAGAACCCAATGGTTGGATGTTAGTAAGCCAGCGACTGCAAGAAACTTCATTAAGTAAAAATGCCAGTACATGGACCTATCTGATAGGAAATGAAGAAGGTGAAACCCTGATCCATATGTTGTCAGAAGTTGATGATTCAACGGTTGAAAATCAGTAATGACCTCAACGTGATGGATAGATAACACCATTCCGACTAAAGACTAATACTGCCAGCGTGATAAAACCAATATCATCAGCGTGCTTAAGCTCGTAAGTCATTAGTTTAAATATCACTTTATATTGATCTACGCCTAGCATCAGCTCGTAAGTTACACACGATGCTGTTAGCCCAGGATGCTGTTAGCCAAGGCGCTCCTGTGTAGGTAGCGACTTTTGAATTAGCGAAAAATCAATGTAAAGGAATACTGTTCACCATGACGATATCTTCAATTAATTCAGCAAGTATTGATACCCAAAAAACAGCAGCCCACTCAACAAGTTCAATCAATCCCAACTTGCACATCCAAGTAATGCAGTTGCCTAACTCTGAACATCTCATCTGGGTCATTGATGATTTCATTACTGACTTTGCGTCTCTTGTCGATTACAGCAAAACAAAAGCTTATTTCAATAATGTCGGCGCCGATGGAACCTTGTTTCCTGGCATGCGAGATGAAATGCCACGCCCCTATTATCAATCTTTATCATCGTTAATTACCTTACTGGCAAAGCAGCCTAAAGGTGAATACTTCAAGCAACATCAAATTGCAAAGTGTTGGTTATCTAAAGTCACTTTAAGTCCATTACAGCTCAATGCGAGTCAAACCATGCCACACTTTGACTCCCTTGCTGAACACGATATGGCAGCAGTGCATTATCTCAATGATGTCCAATTGGGCGGCACCAGCTTTTATCGTTATAAAGGCGCTGACAAACTGCACTTATCCCACGACGATAAAGACATTATTTTTAAGATGGTTGATGAGGTTAAGCAAGTTGCAGCAAGCCGAAAAGGCTACATCACAGATTCAGATGACTTATTCGAAAAAGTATTCAGTATTGACGCTAAGCCAAATCGCATCGTTATCTATTCAGGTAATATTCTTCACAGCGCCAATATTACTGATGAAGTAGAGTTTGATAAGCGTTCTGAACATAATCGCACATCAATTAACTCTTTCTTTAGTATCGCCTAAATCAGCCAATAAAAAAGCGAATTCAGTAACCACTGAATTCGCTTTTTTTTAAAGCCTATTTATAAAAACTGGCTTACTAAAACTATTTTCTTACAAGCTAGGCTTATAAAAACCAGGCTCGGTAAGTCTTACCTTTAAGGCGGCCTTTGGTAATTTTGTTCAACGCTTTTTTAGAAGCGTCACGTTTAACGGCTACAAACGAACGGATATCAGTGACCTTAATTTTACCAATATCAGCACCATCAATACCGTTTTCACCGGTTAAGCCACCCACAATGTCACCAGGACGGATTTTGTGCTTTTTACCCGCATCAATTTGGATGGTGATCATTTCAGCTTCTTGCGGCTGCTTGTTAAGCACATTCATTGACGGTAAGGTTTCACCATCAATTTCTTTGCCAATCAGCTCTTCAATTTCAACCATTCTGTGGCCATCTGCATGACTAAAGAAAGTGTACGCAGCGCCTTTACTACCTGCACGACCTGTACGACCAATACGGTGAATATGCACTTCTGTATCGTAAGCAATGTGATAGTTAAATACCGCTTCTAAATCTTCGATATCTAAACCACGAGAAGCCACATCGGTAGCCACTAATACGCGGGCACTCTTGTTAGCAAAACGCAGTAACATTTGATCGCGATCGCGCTGCTCTAAGTCGCCATGTAAAGCCAATACACTAAAACCTTGCTCAGCTAGAGTGTCAGCCACTTTTTGGGTTTCACGTTTGGTATTACAAAAAACCACTGCGCTTTCAGGTTGCTTTTCAAGGAGCAATAATTGCAATGCCTCTAAGCGAGCCTGATTGTCTTCTGTATGGTAGAAATGCTGCTCAATTGTGTGGTTGTCGTGAGTCGCCTCAACTTTAACCATCAAAGGCTTATACATAATCTGTTCAACAACTTGTTGAATTTGCTCAGGGAAAGTCGCACTGAACAATAATGTCTGACGCTCATGAGGGGTTTCAGCAATGATTTGATCAATATGATCTTGGAAGCCCATTTCTAACATGCGATCGGCTTCATCTAACACCAACATATTGACATTACTCAGATCTAAACGATTACGATCAAGATGATCAACAATACGTCCAGGTGTACCGACAATAATGTGCGCACCATGTTCAAGCGAACCGATTTGCGGCCCCATTGGAACACCGCCACATAAGGTCAGCACCTTAATGTTATGAATACCACGGGCTAAAGTACGAATATCTTTAGCCACTTGATCGGCTAATTCGCGTGTTGGACACAGCACCATGGTTTGAATGCGAAAACGTTTCACATCAAGTTTGTTTAATAGACCTAAACCAAATGCAGCCGTTTTACCTGAGCCGGTTTTTCCTTGGCCAATCACGTCATCACCCGCAAGAATAGCTGGTAAGCTTTCAGCTTGGATTTGAGTCATAGACTCGTATCCCATGGTTTTAAGATTATCAAACAAACCTGGTTTAAGATTAAGTGATGCGAAAGCCGTATTAGCGGCCTGTTCAGTAGACTGACTCAAGGTGAATATCCTCTGATATCAAAGCAAAATGGGATAATAGAAACAACTCGGCCAAGGATAAAATACCTTGGCCAAATGTTTGAATGTCTATTGTAGCAATTTTATCCGTTAATCGCTGACATTTATTCGCATAAAACGGATTGAGATCACCCTAGGGCCTGCTGTTCTTTATTGGTTAATTTTTGTTCGAAATAAAAGCGTTTTAATCGAGGCGGATGAGTTGATGCCTAGTCATCTAAGCCCCTTTTATTGGCAAAGATGCATCCAACAAAGAGTAAAACGCTTTTAGTCGAACCCTTTGGGCAGCGTTTGTTGGTCATTTTTACTGCGTTATCGACTTTTTATGTAGAATAACTACACTACAAAGTCTCTGCCTTGTATAAATGGCCAACAACTCGCTGCAAAAACAACCTTAAAAGATCAACAGGCCCTATACAATTTCCCCAAAACGTCCTTGCTGATAATCATCAATGGCCTGATTTATCTCTGCTTGGCTATTCATCACAAATGGCCCCATATGTACGATTTTCTCATTAATCGGGCAGCCTGCTAGTAATAAAATGCCAGTGTCTTGATTCCCGGCTTTGATATGGGTATTGAGTTCTGGCTCAATAACTAATAGCTGGCCTTCTGTCGCTTTTACCTGCATTCCACTGGTATCGACGTACTCAAGCTCGCCTTGATAAATGAAAACGCTAACACTTTGATGTGCCGACAAATCAAGTTGTGCTTGGCCATTTTCATTTAGCATTAAATCCGCAATTGCACCATTACCCGCCAAACCTTGAATGCTGGCCGCTATGATTTGAGGGCTATCGGCAAACTGCCAGTCGCCTGCCAGTGCTTTAAGGTTAGCGCAGCTATCATTGCATACAACCGGATTAGGTGTGTCTGTTGTGTCTTGATAAATCGCAGGACGCATTTTGTCTTTGGCTGGCATGTTAAGCCAAATCTGAAACCCATGAAGGCCTTCATTAGCGTCGGCAAGGGGCATTTCAGAATGCACTACGCCACTTCCTGTGCTCATCCATTGCACATCACCTGCACGAATAGCTTTAACATTACCGAGTTGATCTCGATGTTCAAAACCGCCTTTACGGATATACGTAAAGGTTTCAATACCTCGGTGCGGATGTGGTGGAAAGCCACCAATAAAGTCTTGCTGATCGTTTGACTTGATCTCATCAATCATTAAATAAGGATCAAAACGGGTATTCATAAAATCCGCTACCCGTTTAATGTTCACTCCATCGCCATCCATCGCTGGACGAGCGGTAAATTTGCTTAATACTTTCATGATAAAGCGCTCAGTTAACCTTTAATGAGATCACTTTATCAAGCATATAGTCGAATGAATATTGCATTAAAGCGTAGCTATCTTTCGATTTTATACTTGTATTAGATTATATAAAAATAGCTATTTCAGTGATAAGAATAATTAAAATCAAAGGCGTGGCGGTTTTGTTGCTTATAGCGAGTAACGATATAACAGTGTCGATTTTAATCTCACCACATGAAATTAATCTTCACGGAAGCCTTACAGCTTATTAAACTCTTCTAACCATTCAATAAAAGCGTTTGAGACTTTCTCAACCGTCCCCAAAGCCTGGTTATAAAACCACACAGGTGCATCTTTTTGACTCGCGGCGCAGTCAGTTTGCTTAAAACAAAACATGTTGCCCTTACAGTCAGAAGCAAACAGAATATGGCCTTTCGGCATACCGCTCATTTCATATAAGTTTGATAATAAACTCACATCATCAAGACTTAAAAAGTCCTGAACTTCAGATATATCAACACCTAAATCACAAATCTTAGTTAACACATTGGGTGTATGCACTAAACCATAAGTGGCAATTAAATACTTATATGAGTCAGGTAAAACAGCATTTAGTCTTGATTCTAGTGCGTCGATATCATCACTTTTAATCGGTACCATGGCATGTTTACTGCCCCAGTTTTTGACAAAGAGATCAATGCTATTCATTTTAGAGATTCCAATATAATTTAAGGCGTAAACGAGAAAGGATTATACACTGGCTCTGATGATTAAAGCGCTTAATACTGAAGGGTTATGGGAAAAGCGATTTGAGTGTTAGAGGAATATTGAAACAAGCTCATGCCATTGAATCATAGCATGAGCTAAAAATGCTGATTATTCAGAGCACTCTTTATTACGGCACTCTTTATTACAGCACTTTTGTTTAAGGTACTCTTGTTTACGGCACTCTTGCTTAATGCACTATTTTTTACAACACACTTGTTTACGGCATAGTTTAACATTACGCCAATGCGCGTAAGCAACAATAAATGCGCCAGCTAACGTCAGTAGTTTCTCACCAACTTCACCAACAATGTCATGTCCATAAACCGAAGATGCAACCAAAGTCAGCAGGCCAACAATAGCAAACATCAATACTTTAGTATCACGGTGGCGTTGACAGCCCATTAACACCGCTATCGTACTGGTAGGCAGCACCAACCACACCATCACCTCATGATATAAATGATCGTTTAATGGCAATGCTGATAACGAAGGTAACAAGGCAAGTAATATTGGGGTTGCAATACAATGTAAGGCGCAAAGACTTGATAACCCGATAGCCAGCTTATCCATTAGCGATTGCATATTCTTTGTCATGTGAAATCCTTTTATCTCTATGTCGTGAGCGCCAATTATTGATTTAGCATAAGCTAAATTGGAGTGGTATTTAACACTAATTTAACTGAATAAGAAACAGTAACAAGACTTAATTTACTCAGTAAGCTCGTTAATTGGTTTCACGATTTAATCGAGTTGAAACTATCCATTGAATAGGCATAAAAAAGAGCGCCGAAGCGCCCTTAAAAAATCGATTAAACATTATTTTTATCGTTTAACTACGAAGCCCGATACCACGGGAAATTAAGTAGTAAGCGACAAACCATAACGAGGCACAAAAGCCGACCATGATTGCAATCGATAACGGTACGCTGATATCAGCAAAGCCTAAAAAGCCGTAACGGAATACATTAATCATATACACCACAGGATTTAGCGCCGATACACCTTGCCAAAAATCAGGCAGTAACGATAACGAGTAAAACACCCCACCTAAATAAGTTAACGGCGTTAAAATGAAGGTCGGAATAATGCTAATGTCATCAAAGCTTTTAGCAAATACCGCATTAATTAACCCGCCTAATGCAAACAGCACTGAGGTTAAAAACACCGTCATAATCACTAAGCCAACATGGTGTAGTGATAAGTTCACAAAAAACATCGCCACCAGCGTGACAATCAAGCCAACAGCCAATCCACGGGCAACACCGCCACCGACGTAACCAGCAATCATCACATAGTGTGGTACAGGCGCGACCATCAATTCTTCAATGCTGCCATGCATTTTTGCACTGAAAAATGATGAGGCTACATTTGAATAGGAGTTAGTGATCACCGACATCATAATAAGACCCGGGGCAATAAACTCCATATAAGACACGCCGCCCATTTCACCGATTCGATTACCAATTAAGTTACCGAAAATCAAAAAATACAAGGTCATGGTAATGGCTGGTGGAACTAGAGTTTGCACCCAGATACGGGTAAAACGATTAATTTCTTTAGTCAGAATACTTTTAAAGGCAACCCAATAAAGTTGATTCATTATTTTGCCTCCTTGGCTTTTTCAACTAACTCAACAAACAACTCTTCAAGACGGTTAGCTTTGTTACGCATTGATAATACTTCAATATCTTGTTTACTTAGCTGAGCAAATAACTCATTTAAGTTTTGTGCTTTGGCCACATCCACTTCTAATGTGTGACCATCGACCAAGCGGCTATTCATGTTTTCCAACACAGGTGCAGCTTTAATATCTTGGCGTAAATCAAGAATAAAGGTTTCTACATCAAGCTTACTGAGTAACGTTTTCATGCTGGTGCATTCCACCAACAAGCCTTTATCAATAATACCGATATTACGGCACAGCATTTCTGCTTCTTCAAGGTAATGGGTGGTGAGAATAATGGTCACACCTTGGTTATTAATATCTTTTAAAAATTGCCACATTGAGCGGCGAAGTTCGATATCTACCCCAGCTGTAGGCTCATCTAAAATTAATAGCTTTGGTTCATGCATCAGTGCACGAGCAATCATTAAACGGCGTTTCATGCCGCCAGATAATGCTCTAGCTTGGCTGTCGCGTTTTTCCCACAAATCTAATTGGCTCAGATATTTTTTGGCGCGCTCTAGGGCAAGGTTTCTAGTCACCCCATAGTAACCCGCTTGGTTAACTACAATTTGCAGCACGGTTTCAAACTGGTTGAAATTAAACTCTTGCGGCACTAAACCGATGCACATTTTGGCTCGTTCTAGGTTGTTATCGATGTCATATTCAAACACCTTCACGCTACCAGAAGACTTTTGCACTAATGAACTAATCACCCCGATGGTCGTCGACTTACCGGCACCATTGGGCCCTAACAAAGCAAAAAAATCACCTTGTTCAACGGTTAAGCTAACTCCTTTAACAGCGTGAACGCCGCCTTTATAAGTTTTTTGCAGGTTTTCGATCACCAAAGCATTGGTGTTGTTGCTCATTGTCATTCCTCTGATCCATAAATTGCGAATTACACGTTTACATGACTTGCTATCAATAGCCTATTGTAAACAAGGTATTGTAAATGACGCAGCGTATACGTAAAAGACGCAAAACTTTATGACGCCCAAAACAAAACTCCCGCCTATAGCGGGAGTTTACATTCAAAAGGTGACATTAATCTAATGGCACAACTTTCGCGATGTAAGGCAAGTTACGATACTGCTCAGCGTAGTCGATACCATAACCTACGATAAATTCGTCAGGAATGGTAAAACCGATAAAGTCGACAGGTACGTCTACTTCACGGCGCTCAGGCTTATCCAGTAAAGTACACAGCGCTAAGCTTTTTGGCTCACGCAGTAATAGCATTTCACGTACTTTATTTAAGGTATTGCCTGAATCAATTAAATCTTCAACGATCAATACGTCACGATCGATGATCTCAGATGATACATCTTTTAAGATCTTCACATCGCGTGTGCTTGTCATTGCATTGCCATAGCTTGAAACTGACATAAAGTCGATTTCAACATGGCCCTTAATACGGCGACATAGGTCAGCCATAAAAACCACAGACCCTTTCAATAAGCCGACCATTAACAAACGCTCGCTGTCTGCGTAATGGGCATTAATCCTTTCAGCTAATATATCCAGTTTTTCGTTGATTTCTTCTGCAGAAATCATCACTTCGGTTGTGTGTTTCATATTACTCTCAATTGTCGTGATTTTCGGGCGTAACTTAAGTTAAATTGCGGTGTCGTCGCGAGACTTTTGTGCAGCATAACCCCAGCGATTTGTCAGCCCATGTTCAATACCCAAATGATCTAGAATTCGGGAAACCATGAAGTTTACCAGATCTTCTATCGATTGGGGATGGTGATAAAAGCCTGGCGCTGCAGGCATGATGGTCGCGCCGTTACGTGTCAGGCTTAACATATGTTCTAAGTGTATGGCGCTAAAGGGAGTTTCTCTTGGTACTAAGATTAATTGACCCCGCTCTTTTATTACCACATCTGCGGCTCTTTCTAACAAATTATTGCTCATTCCTGTTGCAACGGCTGCTAAAGTGCCTGTTGAGCAGGGACAAATCACCATTTGCTTTGGCGCAGCGCTGCCTGATGCGGGCGGCGAAAACCACTCATCTTTGCCCAATACCACCAGCTCACCAACTTCTGAACCAGTCATATTAAAATGGCTCAGCAATTGTTCGCGGGCTTTTTCAGCATTGGCACTGAGCTGCAAACCTTCTTCAGTGGCAAGTACCACGCGCGCGGCGCTCGATATCATCAAAAACACTTGATATTCGGCCATTAGTAAACTGTATAGCAGCTTTAACCCATAAGGTGCGCCAGAAGCGCCAGTCCATGCAAGGCTGATCGCTTTATCTGTTTTTTTGTACTGTGTTGTATTACTCATAAACTCTCTAACGGCTAACGTTGTCGTTAGCCCTGTATACGTTTCATCACTGAAATAAAGGCAATAAAAGCTTCAATCGATGACAATTATTTTAAAGCAGCAATCAGTTTCTGATGAATACCATTAAAACCGCCATTACTCATGATAACGATCGTATCACCTTCACAAGCTGTTGCCGTCACTAAAGCAATTATGTCATTAATATCTGTCGATACTGTCACAGGAATACTGGCATTAGCCATATTGGTTTCAATATCCCAACCGATATTGTCAGCTTGGTACAAAAAGGCACAATCCGCCAATGACATAGATTCAGCAAGAGTATCTTTGTGAACGCCGCTTTTCATGGTATTTGAGCGCGGCTCAAGCACCACAATCAATTTACCTGAAGCCTTTTCGCCTGCACCCACTTTGGCACGTAAACCTTGTAGTGTCGTTTCAATAGCCGTTGGGTGATGGGCAAAATCATCATAAACAGCAATGCCATTAACCGTATCAAGTAACTCTAAACGGCGCTTAGGCGGGGAAAATTTGGTTAATGCTTCAATGGCATGATGAGGGGCTACGCCCACATGACGAGCCGCAGCTATAGCCATCACTGCATTTTCGATATTATGCTGACCGATAAGGCCCCAGTTTAAAATGCCTTGAGACTCACCATCAAACATCACTTCAAATTCATGTCCATCTGCAGCGATCGTATTGGCATACCAACCTTGAGCCGCATGCTGGCCTTTGGTTGGCGAGGCATAAAACTGCTCTTGCTCACTCCAGCAACCAAGTTCAATGACTTCTTTAACCGCATCGACCTCAGCAGGCCAAATCACTTTGCCCTCGCCAGGAACAGTACGAATAACATGATTAAATTGACGTTGTATCGCGGCGAGATCGCTGAAGATATCGGCATGATCAAACTCGAGATTATTAATCACTAACGTGCGCGGACGGTAATGGACAAACTTAGAACGTTTATCGAAAAAGGCACTGTCATATTCATCGGCTTCAACCACGAAAAAAGGCGAGTTACCTAATCTTGCTGATACTCCAAAATTTTGTGGCACGCCGCCAATCAAAAAACCAGGCTCGTAACCACAATACTCCAGTACCCACGCCAACATACTTGAAGTCGACGTTTTTCCATGGGTGCCAGAAACCGCAAGTACCCAACGCTCTGGCAAAATATACTCAGATAAGAATTGCGGTCCAGAAGTGTATTTAAGACCACGATTAAGCACGGCCTCAACACAAGGATTACCACGGCTCATAGCATTGCCAATCACAACCAAGTCAGGTTGATTTTCACCCTCTTTACCTAACTGCACAGGATCAAAACCTTGAATAAGCTCAATGCCTTGCTCTTCTAGCTGAGTGCTCATTGGTGGGTAAACATTGGCATCACTACCAGTCACTTTGTGTCCCATCGCACGGGCTAATAATGCGAGGCCGCCCATAAAAGTGCCACAGATCCCAAGAATATGTACGTGCATGCAATTGCTCTGTCTGAATAAAGAATGGCTTATTCTAAAGCATTGCGACTGAGATTGTCAGCTCACAATAACAAGCTTTAATGTTTAGCCATCACTAACGCACAACTTAGTACGAACTATGTAATCGTTGCCAACAACGCCCTACGGTATTGTCCTTAATACCTGAACATCAAGATTGTTAGTTATCCTGCATAATCAATTCTAGCTGGTCATGTTTCTTTATTGATAAAAAAGCCGTAATAATGGCTTAGCCGGTTTTCAACAAGGACTTAATATGAATAACCTCATCAGCAATAAGACCAACCAGTGGATATCACCTTTTAAACGCTCAGCAAGCCTGTTGGCATGTATGAGTATCACTGCACTGGTCAGTCACAGTAGTGTTGCCGATGAACAGGATATTCGTTTTAATCAACTTGGTTTTGGAGTGAATGCAGCAAAAACTGCCGTGGTCAGTAATACAGCGTCTGAGAATTTTAGTCTCATTGAACAAACGTCAGGTAAAACAGTTTATCAAGGCAAACTCAGCGCCGCTAAAGCGTGGACACCCTCAGCAGAAACCGTAAAACTCGCTCAATTTGATGATTTTACTCAAGCGGGGGAATACCAGCTACAAGTTGACTCCCTTGCAACCTCCCACCCTTTTTCAATCTCTGAATCTCGCTATAATCAGCCATTAAAAACAGCCATGCGTGCTTACTTTTATAATCGCAGTGGCGCTGTAATCCAACAAGAGTATGCTGGTATATATGCCCGCCCTGCGGCGCACCCAGATACCATTGTGTATATTCATAAATCTGCAGTGTCAAAAACTAGGCCCGAAGGCACAGTGATTTCATCGCCAAAAGGCTGGTACGATGCTGGCGATTACAACAAGTATATCGTTAATTCTAATATCACGGTTTATACCTTACTCAGTGCACTTGCTGAACAAACTGACGCCCTATCGAACCTCTCGCTTAATATTCCAGAATCAAGCAATAACTTGCCCGACACCCTTGATGAAATCCTGTGGAATATGGATTGGATGCTCACAATGCAAGATCCCGCTGATGGCGGTTTGTACCACAAGCTCACCACCAAACGTTTTACCGGCGAAGATGAAATGCCGCACATGATGGACCAGCCCCGTTATATCATCGCTAAATCTACCGCTGCCACTTTAGGTTTTGCAGCGACGATGGCTAAAGCGAGCCAAATATTGGCTCAATACGATGCAAACTTGCCAGTAACCTCCTTTGATAACACTAACTACAGCAAGCAATTACTTCGCGCGGCCAAATATGCATGGCAATGGGCGATTAAAAATCCCGACATTCATTATCAACAACCCGATGATATTCACACCGGTGCTTACGCGACAGCAGGAGACAACCTTAAAGATGAATGGTTATGGGCTGCTGCTGAGTTATTTGCAGCCACTGGCGAAGATGAATATCTCAATACAATTGAGTTACCCAAACAACTACGAATTCCTGAATGGGATAAAGTCGAAACCTTAGCCTTAATCACCATAGCAACGACTGACAAGTCACCCCCAAAATTAAAGCAGCAAGCCCAGTCACAATTATTGAAGTTGACCGATAGCTGGACAAAGGTGGGCGAAGACTCAGCTTACGGCCTTGCGATTAGTGAGCAAGATTTTGTCTGGGGCAGTAACTCCAACATGCTTAATAAAGCAGTGACTTTACATCGCGTTAGTCAGTTATTATCCACCACAGAACAACAAGACAGTTTATATACCAAACATGCAGAGGCCATTGTCGATTACATTTTTGGCCGTAACCCTTTAGGAATGTCTTTCGTGACAGGTGTAGGGTTAATGTCACCGATGAATGTTCATCACCGAGCCTCTATGGCTGATGGCATTAAAGCGCCAATCCCAGGATTCTTAGCTGGCGGACCTCAACCAGGTCAACAAGATGCCGAATACTGTAAAAAACAAGGCGGAATTTACCCGTCGAAACATCCTGCTAAGTCATATATTGACCATGGTTGCAGCTATGCCAGTAATGAAGTGGCGATTAACTGGAATGCGCCACTGGTGTATATGCTTGCTGCGCTTTCTCAGTAAAATGAACTTAAGCAACTTAAACAACTGAAGCAACTGAAGCTAAGATCCATATTGTTAACGTGCCCGTTAGCTTCGTTTGCTAGGTGTGAAAGGTGCTAGAAAAGGATAAAGAATAATCCAATACTGAGTACGGTGGTCAATAAAGTATTACCAGTGAAATACGCAAGTAACGTGGCCACCACACCACAAACTAAGTAGGTATTATCAAACGTTAAGTTCAACTGGCCTTCGGGCACAAATACAATCGGCGCTAAAATGGCGGTTAATACTGCTGGCGCCGAATAACTCAGAAAGGTCAGCGTTTTATCGCTGAGTTTTAGAGGCAATTTAGGCTCTAACAGTAAATAGCGGCTAATAAAGACCACCGCAGCCATAGATAAAATAATCAACCAAGTCATGACTGCTCTCCAGTTGAGTTAACATTAGCTTTTTCATCTTTATGTTCATTAGTCAGTTTGGCATAAGCAAAGCCTGCACCCATCCCAGATAGTGAAGCAATTAATAACCCTGCTTGAATCTCAAATACTGCACATATCACAGCCAAGGTTAATGACACCAAGACACAAATCAGAATCGAAGGCTTTTTAACGGTAGGAACCACTAAAGCAATGAACGTTGCCGCTATTGCAAAATCTAACCCTAGTTCACCTAAGTTATCAATGGATTGACCAGCAATAATGCCCAGTAAGGTGGCAATATTCCAACCAATATAAAACGTCAAACCACCACCTAGTGCGTACCAACGGTCAAACTTGTGTCGTTGGCTTTCAGGCGATTGCTTTTCGGTTTTTAAGCCCTCTTGTTTCTCTTTTTGGGGATTAAGGCTGTCGGGTTTTGATCGCGCAGGGGCCTGACTATGATTTGAAATCGCGAATAGCTCATCGGTAAGTAGAAAGCCAAGTCCCAAACGCCATTTTAGCGGTAATGGGCTAATCTGAGTGCGCAATGCCATGGCATAGAGTAAATGCCGTGAAGTAATTAATAGAGTGGTAATTAAAATACTGCCTAAGCCCACACCCGCTTTAATCATTCCAAGTGCAACTAACTGCGCACTACCGGCAAAAATAATCGCCGACATTGCTTGGCTTTGAGTTGCTGTTAAGCCGATTTCTAATGCTAAAGAACCCGCTAAAATCCCCCATGGGATCACTGCAATGGTTAAAGGCAACACCGCCAATAGTCCCTTGATAAAGGATTGGCGTTTTTGTTTAGCCTCCCGATTATCGAGCATATCATTCGCGGCATTAGTATCATCAACATTAGTATCAGGCATAGTTTCGGTACTTCCTTGTTAAAAACACTTTTCATATTTTGACTGCGACACATATACGGGACAATAAAGTAAGGTCGCTAACAAACGTCGAAAACCATTGAAAATTAGCATACCTGAATAAACAGTTTGAGGAGAAGTAAAGCGTGAAAAATAGAATAATCTGCGTTGACCGTTAAGCTAATAGCAGTAAAGAATTAGCGACTATTATCCTGTTATACAATATTCAGCCATAAAAAAGACTTCCAAATGGAAGCCTTTTTATTTAATGATTCATTTAACAAGTCGATTGGCTAGCTCAATTAAGCGAGCTAAATCCCGCTGCATTAAACTTTCTTGGCCAGCATCTCAGTCAACTTATCTATCTTATCATTGAGTAATTTTATATCTTCAGCCGTTGCGGTTTGCTCATCTGGCGAGTCATTTTCATCCGCTTGCTCTTCACGCATGATTTTAGTTTCTTCGCCCATCACATCTAATACGGCGCCAACCATCATGTTCAGGAAAACAAAAGTGGTTAAAAAGATAAAGGTTAGATAGTAAATCCAGCTTAATGGATACACTTCCATGGTTTCGTACATGATGGATGTCCAAGACTCAAACGTAGAAATACGAAACAAAGTCAACATTGCGATTGAGACATCACCCCATAAAAAATCATTTACATGAGCAAAGAACATGCTGCCTACTGCGCCGTAAATATAGAAAATCACGAACATTAATAGCGCTATATAACCCATGCGCGGAATGGCTTTTAGTAGCGCATTAATCAGCATTCGCAGCTCTGGTACCATAGAGACCAACCGCAAAACTCTGAATATACGCAGTAAGCGCGCCAGTAATATCGTTGAGCCGCCTAACGGCACTAAACTACCAATAACAATGATGGTATCGAAGATATTCCAGCCTTTCGAAAAGAAGGATTTGATGCCATCACTGGCCATAAAACGGATAATCAGCTCAAATAAAAAGAAGGCCGTTATGGCAATATCAAGTACCCATAAGCTTTGATCAAGCCAAGGCGGTAAATGATAGGTATGCGCACCAATCGACAAAGCCGACACGATAATGACAAAAATAACAAAGCCCTGAAAGGTTTTACTTTGATCAACTTTTTTTAAAACAGATAGCACACCCGTAGCTTGCATGATGACGTTTTTTCTCCCAGATAACCCCTCAACTTTTGAGGATCGCAGAGCCTACTTAACCAAACTTAAAATAGGCTTAAAAATCACGGTTTTTACGGTTAAGTTTTATCCACCTGTAATCCCTATAGAACACACTAATTCCAAAAAAACCAATAGCTCCTATTTGTGTATAACAACTAAAATTACCAGTATTCTAATTTAAATCAGCCCGTTATAACTTTGCATTAACAATATATCAAGTATATGATCTTGTTAATATTAGTAAGCTCAATATATGCACAGCACACAAAATGTTATTAATGAAATGGAGTTCAACTTGAAAATTATTATATCGTTATTGTTTATATTCGCTTTACAAGGTTGTAAGTCGACTAAAATACCTGAATATGAACCTAGTACAAATACCAATTCGGCAGAGTTAAAAGTGAGCGCAGGACTTTCTGGGCTATTTCTACATGGGAAAGTGACTCAGCTAGAAATTTTTGATGGGTGCTATAAGAAAAACTATAATTCAGAAAATGTAATCGGCCATGTCATTACCGAGCATAAAGATAAAACACCTGATATTTTATTGATTCCTGCTGGAAATAAGCTGTATTTTCAATTCGGTACAACAGAACCTAGTTGGAATTGTCATACCCACTTCAGCTTTACTCCTTTGCTTGATGAAAAGTACGAAATACACTATGGAATGGCATTTGCTGGCTGCGAAGTGAAAGTATCCAACAGGGGTAATATAGTTAGAGATGTAGAATTTTTAACTGCGGAGCCCGGTTATAGTAAAGAATGGCGTAAATGCACTGAAGAAATATGACCAACTAATCTATATGTAACAAGAATTTTGTAATTACGTCCTTCCCCCCATACTAAAAAGCCCCAGAGTTATAAACTTAGGGGCTTTTATTAGCAGTTGATAATCATAACTGGGCAAATTGCCGTATCAAGTTGTGATAAACGTGATGCAACTTATCTAGCTCGGTGCGATCGGTATTACCCGCTGCAATTAATGCTTGGATAGACTGATCGAGCTGATATAAGTTTTGCCTTAAGCCTGAATCTGCCACCATACTTTGCATCCAAGTGATCGCAGCTACACGTTCGCCGCGGGTCACGGCAGTCACTTTATGCAAACTACTTGATGGATACACCACAGCATATCCGGCAGGTAACTTAATAGATTGCTCGCCAAATTCAGTGGCAATAATGAGCTCGCCACCGTCATACTCTTCCGGCTCAGACAAAAATACCGTCATCGACACATCACTACGAAGCACCACCTGAGTATTAGGTACTCGCATCACTGCAGCATCAACATGAAAACCGTACTCTTCTGATTCAGAGTAACGATTAAAGCAAGGCGGGAAAATCTGATGTGGCAGTGCAGCAGAAACCACTTTTGGCGTAGCGCCAATTTTAGTGAGTAACTGATTAGCTAAATGTTGCACATCAGGATCGCTAGCCAGTGCTTGGCGGTTGCTTTTCACATCAGCCGCCATACCCATGGCTGTATTGCGGCCATCATCCCAATTTACTGTTTGCAGTTGCTTTCGATATAAAGCCACTTCTTGTTTCGACAGTATTTGCTCAATCACAATCATAACGACATTAAACTCTGTTATTAAAATTCATAAGTAGCTGATAGTTTAGCATTTCTTGCATCACCTAAATACATAAATGAGCCAGAACGGTATGCCGCTGTAAAGTACTCTTCATCAAGTACGTTACCCACATTTAAACGGAAAGTCAGCGCCTCCGTTGCATTGTAATTAGCAAATAAGTCAACCACTTGATAGTCAGGCACTACGATACTGTAACGGCCATTTTCGGCATCATAACCTGCTGCTGTATCAGGTTGTCCGCCGTACATTTCGCTTTGGTAGGTGTAACCTGCACCAATCACGAATGCATCATTAATTTGATAACGTAGCTGCAGGTAAGCACTTTCATCAGCAAAGTTACTTAATGCAAGACCCACGTTTTCTTCGGTAAATGACTCCAGCACTTCTGAGTCCATAATTGCGGCAGAGAACTGAACACTAAATGCTTCAGTGATGTTACCAACCATACCGAATTCAACACCTTGCACGCGGTTTTTACCGGTATTTAATGTTCCTAGCGTCGAGTAACTATCACCTACACTTTCCATTACATCACTTTTAGTGATTTGGAATACCGATGCTGAAAACATAACTTTGTCTTCAAATAGCATCCATTTAGTGCCTAGTTCAATGTTTTCTACTAATTCAGGATCTGCTGCACGGGCTTGTTCAACATCACCACACACGCCACCATAGCCACAACTTGCGCCTAAATCAGACTCGCCACCATTAATATTGGTTGCCGTGCTGTAATTGGCGTAAATATTACCTTCATCTGTAATGCTGTACACTAAGCCGATATGACCGTTATACATAGTGTCATCGTACTCATAGAGTATGTCGCCATTACGTGTACTTGATGTATCGTTTTGATAATCAAAACTATCCTGTCTTACACCAAAGAAGAGTTCTACATCCTCAGTTAGCGCAACAGTATCCATAAAGTAGGCCGAAACGGTTTCGATTTGGTACTCAGCATCGTTAATGCCTTTACTATATGTACGCCCCATTAACTTATCGATGTTATCTACAGTATTGCCGTCGCCATCAAGAATACAGTATGCGCCAGCATCACCACGGCGGCCTGCCGTTATACAGTTAGTTTCATTGGCGTATGCGATGTCGTAAATGCCGTTATCAACTTGCTGATCGGTATACTCAAGTCCAAATACAAATTTGTTTTCCATACCCAAGATTTGAGTATTCCAAAACAGATTGAACTGAGTGCTAATGTAGTCAACTTCTTGATTGCCTTGGTGCGTACTTAGCGTCAACGTATCTGCACCTGGTGCTTCAAGGTCAGTTTCGCTCCTTGTCGTACCGCGCACACCCGTGGTGATATAACCATTTTCGGTTTTACCAACTCGAGTCGCGTTATAAAATGTCAGGTTATCATTGATGTCATATTCAGTACGTAGAGTAAATGTCATTACCTCTGAATCTAAAAAGTCAGATTCTTGGGCATAAACAGGAATATCTGCAATAGGTTCACGTGTTGTTTGATTAAAATAGCTGCCTAAATCAGCCACATCTTTGGCATCTAAATAGTAACCATCAGCGGTAAAAGATAAGTCATTGCTTGGTTCAAAAACTGCCGATAATTGCACACCATTACGCTCGCGGCTAATGCCCTCACGCCCAGGCTTATCTTCATCAGACAATAAGCCATTAAATCTCACGCCAACTGTATCTGAAATAGCGTGGTTATAATCCACAGTTAAGCGGCGGTGTTCATCAGTGCCTAAACCTAAATCAACGCGGCCTAAGTTATACGATGTTGACGCTTTTTTAGTGACGCTGTTAATCGCACCACCAGAAGAACCACGACCAGCAAATGTTGAGCTAGGGCCTTTGGTGATTTCAACAACTTCTGTGGCAAAACTTTCACGCGTCGTCATACCTGGGTCACGCAGGCCATCAACAAACACATCACTGCGCGCTTCATGACCACGAATAATATAACGATCGCCAAAGGCATTACCGTTTTCACCCGTGCCTAATGTAATACCAGCCTGGGCAGATAAAATATCTTTTAAATCGGTCTTACCTGACTCTTGGATCTGATCTTGTGTCAGTACGGTAATCACCTGCGGAGTATCAACTAAATCTGCCACTCGGCGTAAATCACCAGATGATTCAGAAAGATAAATCGAGCTCTTAACGCCATGAACCTTAATCCGTTCAATCGCCTCAGCTGATTGATTTTTATCACACTCAACACCACTGACTTCTGGGTTACAGCTTTGCTGATTCACTTCTTCAGCTGATGCGACTGGGCTACCAAACACTAGTGCGGCAGCAACGGCTTGTGCGCCTAATGATAAGTTTTTACTCTGTACAGGTTTCATCTTATGAACTGTCCTTTGTTAACAACGTCCTAAAAATTAGGCGCATCCTAACAAAGAATTAACGTTAATGTAAATCGTTATCATTTAGATTTACATTAATAATTAAGCTCATTTTAAATTAGTGAACCATTAAGTGAAGATTCAAAATAATAAACAGGGATATAAAGAGCCTAAATAATTATAAATACTAGGCTTTTATTTCATAGTAATGACTGGGTTTAACAATAAGGGAGGGAGGATTAAAAATACGAATTACACTTGGTAAATCTCTAACGGCAAATCATCAGGGTCACTAAAAAATGTAAACTTTTTACCTGTGTACTCGTCCACTCTAACAGGCTCAACATCAATACTGTGACTGACTAAATACTTAACTACCGCATCAATATCATTAACCTTAAACGCCAAATGGCGTAAGCCTTGCGCTTCAGGATAGCTAGGTCTTTGCGGTGCATTAGGGAGTGAAAACAACTCTATTTGACTGCCATCAGGTAAGGTTAAATCGAGCTTATAGGAGTCTCTTTCTTCACGGTAATTTTCGGCAATGACGTTGAAACCTAAAATCTCAGTGTAAAAATGCTTGGACTTAACATAGTCATTGCAAATAATCGCCACATGATGAATTCCGTTAAACATATCGCTCCTGTTTAAATACTTGATAAAAACAAACCCTGATAGATCACTCTATCAGGGTTTGCGGTAGACCTCACTATTGAGGAGTCACTGCTGAGAACTCACAGCTGAATGAGATTCAAACAGTTTTAACCCAACTAATGACTAAACGCCCACTTCAGCGCCATCGTCTTTACGAATAATCACAGTGGCCGCGCGCGGACGCACTGTGGTGCCATCTGGCGTTTCTTCAGTTGCAACAGCGCTATAAGGCCAGTTACGTGGATGCTGAATGTTTGCAAACACTGTGGTGTAATCAGGCGTAATCGCAAAACCTGTTACTTCACAACCATTTGGACCAACAAAGAAGCGCTTTAATTCCGCTTGGTTATCTGCACTGACGACCTGTTGTTGACCATTGTCGTCTGTCATCGGTGAAGGGACGATCGCTAGCATTTGATCGTTAGTGTATTCTTCAACTTCATCAGCGCCATTATCGGTTTGCACCCATAAAATACCGCGCTTATCAAATGCTAAACCGTCAGGACTCGCAAACTGATTCATATCAGTTAGGCCTGAGCGGTTAGTCTCTTCATCGCCATCAGCAGGTGAACCAAATACAAAGATATCCCATGTAAATTCAGTAGCATTGCTGCCTTCATCCCAACGGATAATATGACCAAAGCTGTTATTTAAACGTGGGTTAGCAGGGTTAGTGCTATCAACACGCTTAGTGTTATTGGTTAGGGTTAAGTAAACAGTCCCAGTGAATGGATCAACACTTGCCCATTCAGGGCGATCCATTGGCGTTGCGCCCACTAAATCAGCTGCACCTGCTGTATTGAGAATGATTGAAGCTACTGAATCAAAGCTGTCTGCTAGCGTGTTTCCATCGGTAGTCACACTGTCTAGGGTTAGTGCTAACCATTCTCCCACGCCATCTTCACTGAACTTGGCAACATATAATGTGCCGTCATTCATGTACTTATCACCAGTAATGATGCGATTAGCTGAGTTAGCATCAGCTTCTGTCCACAGCGCGGTAGACTCGTATTTATAAAGGTATTCAAAGCGAGAATCATGACCTGAATAAAATACTACAGGCTTACCTTCTTCAAGCTTACCAAAGGTACAACCTTCATGGCGGAAACGACCCAGTGCTGTACGTTTTACAGCACGTGAATTTGGGTTGTAAGGGTCAATTTCAACAATGTAACCATGGCCATTGGCTTCGTTACGGTAATCATTAGCCGCACTTGTACCTGAGCGCGTGACATCAAAACGAGCAAATTCATCTAAGCGTTCATCATCGTTACCAGCTAGGTGATCCCAGCCATAACGAGTGCCAGATGTTGATAGACCGATACGCTGCTGCTCTTCGGTTAGCTCACCTCGGTTAACAAAGTAACCAGGCCAGTTTTCTTCACATGTTAAGTAAGTGCCCCAAGGCGTGTAACCATTACCACAATTGTTCAGTGTGCCACGCGCTTGGCTACCATCTGGAGAGTAACGCGTTTCAAGATAGGAGCTATAGGCTAAAGGACCGGCGATATCCATGACTGTTGCGCCCGTAAAGCGACGGTTATGATCGTCATTTTTAACCGTTTCCCACATACCATTGTTAAGTTTGATACGAACAACAGAAATACCATGGGCATTGATTTCTTTACGAATTTCATCAAGCACGGTGCGATTACCATCAGCATCTACCGTTGGACCCATTGGATGTAATGCGGCTTGGTCAATATATTCGTGGTTCACACATAATAAGCCGTCATCACCCGCTTCAGTTAATGGGAAAAAATGCATGCCATCATGATGCATCCCCATAGAATTAGCCTGATCTTCAGCAGTATTAGAACCGTCCTCTTTAAACGCATTAGCTTTATCGTTTAACGGCTCCCCCCAAGGCGCAAGTACATAAGCCGAGTAACCAGCAGCAACAGTTACCGCATCAGTTTTAGAACCAGCAATAGATTCAAAGCCTAGAGTAGCCTGACTCACATTCGGTGTATCTGGCGTTGAAGGTGTGCCATCGACAGGGTTTGAGTCATTATCAGAACTAGAACTACAACCTGCGATACCGAAACCACTGAAAGCCGTCATAGCACTTAATCCAAGACCACTTTTTACAAAGTTACGTCTTGAAAGATGTTTATCTAATACTTCGTTAAACGGTGTATTGTTGCTTTTATTAAAACGAGTTGGATCAAATGTAGCCTTGCTCATAAATTATCCTTGGGATCAAAAGTTGCCAAACATTGTTGTAATTTTTCGATAAAGATAAGAATTAAATATGACAAGCCGATGTGATGGAGATGACAAACAAATGTGACAAAAATGACAACAGGAAACAGATGAACAACAACTGAATCCTACAAGATACACTTAAAGCAATGATTTTTTTTATAAAAATAACGGCAATAAATGAGCTTATTGCCGAGAGAATGAAACTAAGTTGCGTTGACAAATACCTTTTTTAGCGTTGCTTTTTGGCAGATTTTGCCAGTGCTTTTTGGCGCGCTTGCTGCTTCAGTGAGCCTTTTTTAGTTTTACGCGTCACAGGCGCGACTTGGCTTAAATCAGGCTCAAAACCGCTATACCATTGCTGTGGTAATCGCCTGTCTAAAAAGGCTTCAAGCTTTATTAATTGTGGCTCATCATCAACACTTAATAAGGTAATCGCTTGGCCTTCTTTGCCCGCCCTGCCCGTGCGGCCAATACGATGAATATAGTCTTCATTTTGAAATGGCAGCTCAACATTAACCACATAATGCAATTCATTAATATCTAAGCCTCTGGCCGCGACATCGGTAGCCACCAACGCTTTAACTTCACCCGATTTAAATTGCTCAAGCACGGTTTCACGCACCGCTTGCGATAAGTCAGCATGAAATGCCGCCGCATTAACGCCCGCTTGCACCATTTGTTTTGCAAGCTTATCCGCACCTTGTTTAGTACGGCTGAACACTAATGCCTGTTGCCAATCTTCTTTTTTAATAAGGTGGCATAACAAAGGCAGCTTATTACTAGCATCGACGTTATAGACTCGCTCCACAATTTTGGCTGCCGTTGTATTGCGCTCACTCGCTTCAATCACATGGGGTGATTGCAGTAATCGCTTACTAAATTTAAAAATGCGATCATCCAATGTGGCTGAAAAAAGACATGTTTGGCGAGTTTTCGGTAAGCGTTTCAAGATGTCGATGATTTCATCTCTAAAGCCCATGTCTAACATGCG
>NZ_MCUF01000015.1:0-685 GCF_002873615.1 Shewanella sp. 10N.286.51.B7 | reverse complement strand
GTCAGCTTCATCAAGCACTAGATAGTTAATGTCAGATAAAGACAAAACCTGCTGACGAACTAAATCCAGCAGGCGCCCAGGCGTTGCAACAATAATATCAGCGCCACGTTTTATCGCTTCGATTTGCGCTTTAATAGCAACGCCGCCATAAACAGACACTGTCTTAACAGGCGTTAACTTAGCGTAGCTTTCAACACTTTGGCTTACTTGCTGCGACAGTTCTCGGGTTGGAACCAATATTAGTGCTTGAGTTGAACCAGATTGCGGAGCTGCTGAGTGTGGAGTCGCTGGTTCAATCTGATTAAGTAATTGCTGCAAGATAGGTAATGCAAACGCCGCCGTTTTACCTGTGCCAGTTTGCGCGCCAGCTAATACATCTTTACCAGCAAGAATGACAGGTATTGCTTGTTGCTGTATTGAAGAAGGCTGTAGGTATTTCAACTCGGTTAAACGTTGTAAAAGTTGAGTCTGAAGCTCAAGTTCGGCAAAAGGCATTAATCTATCTCCAAAAATATTGACCGTTATTTTACCATGTCAGTCACATTTTCACGATGTAGCAGTGATGATTTCCGCCACTAAATTCTCATCATAAACGTCATTTTCATGCAAAAAATTTAAATATTATTCAAAAATATCACTAATTCAATGGGAACAAAAACAGCCATAAATACAATATGTTATAACA
>NZ_MCUF01000014.1:67265-86404 GCF_002873615.1 Shewanella sp. 10N.286.51.B7 | reverse complement strand
GGGTAACTCGTTTATGTCCAAAAGTTTGTTAGTGATGATTAATTTTTAATAATAAGTATTTTAAAACAGTAGCCATTGCCAAAAATTATCTCAGCGTCTTAATACATTATTTTGGTTAAGTGAATGAGATTGCTTTAGAAAGCTCTATTGGATAAACAGAGCTTTATAAACGTTTAAAAGTTAAATATTGATGATGGTTTAAAAACTAGCTTTAGGGTTATTTACAGCTGAAGCTTTCAGCACTGTCGATATCACCGCTGCCATCGTAGGTAGAAACTTGTGGGAAAGGACAAAGAGGGTGTGAGCGATCTTTAGCCCAGTTTTCAGGTAATTCACTATTAGCTTCACGCACATTAGCTATTATAGATTCTGGCGCAGTTCCAGTTTCAACCCAAGCAACAATATCATCAAGAATTGTATTTACTTGGTCTGTAGAAGGGCCACTCCCACAATGGTTCATACCAGGGATCAAAAACAACTTAGCAAATTCTTCAGCATTACCAGCATTCGCCTCATCAACAGATTTATACCAATCAATGGTTTGGTTAACAGAAAAGACAGGATCTGAAGTTCCATGAAGTACAATCATTTTTGCCCCGCGATCGCGAAGCGTATCATATTTTGTTTCGTCACCAGTTGACATAAATGACATAGACGACTCAGGAAATTCGCTCGTTGTTGCATGAATAAGTTCGTTGGCGTCATCCATGTCCAGTGCAACAGAATAATTATATGCTTCGATTAATCCTGCATCACCAAAAGTGTTATAGTCTTCAAACTCCACTGGTGGAGTAGAGAATACTGTCGCTACAGTGCCTGCATCACGACTAAAGGCATTTGTCATTTCCCAACTTGCCCAACCACTTGCACCGATACCGGTATCGTAAGGGAAGTTAATATAAATAGCTTCGCCTGCTGAAGTTTGTGGTCCTGCCATAATGTTACTTAACGCTAACTTTTGCGCTGCAGTCAAGCAGGTTCCATCTCGCTCTGATGAGCATAACGGCACATCACGTTCGATATCAAACGCTTCCTGGCAACCCATTAAATCACCAATAATACCGTCAGTCGCACCATCTAATGCATCACATTTTGCTGCAACACTAGATGCCAACAAGCTATATTCTTCCGCAGTTACAGTGCTTGTTACAGCTGTTGTAATTTCTGCTGCTGTCGTAAGCGGTGTATCAGCGTCGATTAAAGTTTCAAGCTGTTGCACACCATAGAGTTGAGATACTGCAGCTTTTGGCAGATTATGACCAGGGTTTCCCACCAAGAAGCCGTCGTACATTTCAGGGTAACGAGTGGCGGCAACCATTGTGTGACGACCACCGTTTGAACAACCTGCAAAGTATGAACGGTCAGGCTCTTTGCCATAGGCCTCTGAAATCAATGATTTTGCCATTGGCGTTAACTTTTCAACAGCTTCATAGCCGTAGTTAATGCGAGCTTGATTATCTAAGCCAAAATATTGCTCACCATAACCCTCATGCCCAGCATCTGAACTGATAACAGCAAAACCTTTATTTAACGCACTAGCGTCATAGGCATCTGTAACCAAAAACCGACCAACAGCTTTGTTCACACGACCGTCTAAACCACCATTTGCTTGATATAAAAAGCGACCATTCCAGTCGACTGGCAAACGTACTTCAAAACTGATTGCGTATTCTTGATTTTCGCTGCCTTTAAGTCCTTTACCTAAACGTTCTTCCATTTTGCCAGTAAGGATACAATGAGCTGGTGCTTTGAAAATTTGTCCGCGGCCATCATAATCAATGTCACCTGCTTCAACTAATTCGGCAGAATTAATAACGGTATCCGTAAACGAAAACTTGTCTACAAGTTCGCTGCAATCTAACAGCTCCGCTGGTTTCGCTTCTCCAAGTATGGGTAAACTTGTCGTATCGTTATCACTACTATTACAACCGCTGATAGAAAGTGACACCGCAATTGAAAGCGCAATAGTGCTTAGTTTCTTATTCATGAGAAACTCCTATTATTAGATTAAAAAAAAGGGCCGAAGGGAGACGGCCCTTTGCTATGGGGATATATGATGATGAAATTGGGGTTTAGATTTCGAACTTGTAGTAGACGTAAAAACGTGTGTCCGTGAGGTCATCGCCAGTCGCATAATTAACAATGGCGTGACGAGCACGCAGGCTCAAACCTTCCACATATTCGTTCATATCGTAACGTACAGATATGTCAGTTTCGTCGATGTCTTTGCTTGCTTCACCATCGACTTCGTAGCTAGCATAATTTAAGTATGCGCTTACTCCTTTGAGTGCAGAACTCGGTGCAAAGCGATACGCTAGTTGAGCAGCGTATGCATCTTCATTTGCTCTAGCTGACTGAACAACTTGTTGAATGATGACCTTCTCGTCACCAAAAGGAGCCACGATGTCGCCTTCACCCGTTGTGACATACTTTACAGTTGCATCAAAACCATTCCATTTCATCCCAAGATGAAAACCAGCTTGATATGTATCAAACTCTGCTTCTGTACTATTAAGGCTACCTTGTGAGTCTTGTTTTAAATAAGAAGGTTTGAAATACCAATTCGTCGCGCCTAAGTCACCACTCATATTGAGTTTAAAATAGGTTTGGTTATACACATCTTCCATGGTGTAGTGCCAAATGCTTGCTTTAGTTTTAACCTGTTCAAATGGCAAGGTATAGTCAAAGCCCAAAGCTAGCATTGGGTTATCTTCTACATCTACGACAACTCCCTTACGGGCAAATTCGCTTTTTACACCGTCTGCTACACTACCAAATTCTTCAGCAGTCCAGCCCATATAATCTGTTATATACAGTGCTGTAATTGCTAAGTTATCGATTGAGGTGTTTTTAACACTTGCGCCACGGTAAGTGAAAGGAATCGCTCTCAAAGGAAAGGGGTTCATCATTGGAGTCCGTAACTCTTGAGCACCAACTGTAATTTTAGTGTCGTACCAATTACCGCTGACAAAATACTCTTGTAAACGATTAACCGATTCTCTTTCGTTTGCACTACCAGGAGCGCCACCACCAACTAAACCGTAAATAGCGTCATCGGTGTCCCAAATAGGGTTCGCTGAGGCAAATGAGCCGCCGAAGCTAACACCATTAGTTTCACCTGATCGCAAGTAAAAAAGCCCGCCAAATGAAGTGTCACGTCTGTCGGCGCTTTCACCATCGAAGTCTCTCTGGAAATCAAACAGTTGTAGCTGGCCTTTAAAGGTCGCGTCATTAAATAGGTTAGCAATAGGCTCAGCTGAATGAGCAGGACTAGCCACTAAACATGCTGCGACTAATGGAAGTAATTTTGTGTTCATTTTTATCATCCTTGTATAACTTTGATTATTTTTGACTCAATGAGATAAAACATTTCGTCGATTGATTACGGGGTCACAAAATCAAAACGTTGATGACAACCAACACAATAGTTTTCCGACTCTTTGTGTTGGTGATGACAGTAATTACAATTGGTTTCAGTATCGAAATGGCGATTATTATGTGGGTTTGTTGGTTCAAAGTCAGCTGTTGTTTCTGCCAAATCAGCAGTGTCATGACATGCTAAACATTGAGTTATACGGACTTCTTCTTTTTTGTTTTTAGCGTGACAGTCATTGCATTCAAGACCTGCGTCTTTATGAATAACTTCTAACAACGGGGCATCATTAGCCATTGCGTTACTTGCAAATATGCTCAATACAAGAGAAAACATCATGTTGTGGATTGTTAATTTTTTCATTTTTTAGTTCCGTTTTTCTATTTGGTAGACTGCCTAAAATCAGGCATCCACTTTGTTGTTCGTTAATGCACTAAAGCTTTGCCACATACTTACCGGCTAAATAACCAAATGTGTAACAACGACCTAGAGACAAACCGAAAACGGTAAGTGGGTAATCAACACCGCCGTAAAAACCGCCAGCCATGTTGCCAATGACAAATAGGCCGCCAATCTTATTGCCATCAGCATCAAGTGCTTGATGGTTCTTATCGACTAGCATTCCTGAACAAAGGGTTGAAACGCGCATGCGTCGGTGAATACCGTAAAAAGGAGGCTTAAGAACTGGCACCATTTTTGACGAAGGCTTACCAAAGTCGTCATCCATTCCTGTTTCGCACAGTTCGTTATAACGCTTAACATTGGCAACGAATGTCTTAGGATCGCATTCAAGTTTTACTGCTAGCTCTTCTAGTGTGTTAGCTGAGTAAGTATTAGTTAATGATGCATAAACACCTTTTTTCTCAGCAGGGTCTTCTGGCATGTACTTTTTCATTTGCTCAGGCGAGTAAAGCTTTCCTGGCCAATCTGCAGCTTGTTCCATGTAGTTAGAGTCAAATACCTGAGAGTAATGCCCCGCATTTTCTGCATCACGTAAATAGTTGTTCATCAATGACATTGCGACAGTTTCATTGACAAAACGATTTCCTTTACGGTTAACTGCAAGGAAAGGCATATCACACATTGACGCCGGACCAGCATCAAAATCATGCAACATTTTAGTGTGACCAATAGGTTCGATAACACCGCCAGCCCAGTAAACCATGGAGAAACCATCGCCATTACGGTCCATTTGCTTACGTTCAAAGTTCTTTAAATCTGGGATAAAGAAGTCGCACATGGCTTTATTGTTTTGGTAATCACCTGCTGAAAGAATGACGCCTTTTTTAGCCATGAACTTGTGGTAAGAACCATCGCGGTTTTGTGCAATTACACCAATGACTTTGCCAGAAGCATCTTGAATAAGTTGGTTAGCAGGCGTGTTAAAGAAGAACTCAACACCAGCTTTTTCTGCTGTTTTAGCAAGATCGCGCATACCATCACCAGTGGTATATGGTTTAGGTCCAAAATATGATGTGATGAAGTTAAGCTTATGCTCAGTAACACCATGAATTCCATGCTGTGGACCAGTACCTTGATCAACAACTTGTGCACCACCTTTTTTAGCTCGATCGATTACCCATGAAACCGCTTCGCCAGAATTGTAAGCCCACTCTCTTAAAAGGTCTGGGCTACAACGATGCGCGCTGTCACTCATAAGACGAGCTACCATTGCTTCGACAGCAGCTTTGTCACAATTAGGTAAATCTAGGCCTGAACCAGTGTTACCTTGGGAGACCACAATAGCTTGCTTTTGTAGTACAGCAACTTTAGCGCCATTTTCTGCAGCAGATAATGCAGCAGGTACGCCTGAAGCACCGGCACCGACAACCACGACATCAAAAGTTTGTGTAGAAGATATTTGACTGTCTTTGATCGGTTTTGGTTTTGGCATGAAGTCTAAAGTTGCGCCACCATCTGAGCTTTTAGCAACATATTCCATATTATTTGCCGTAGCAGCTTGCGCTCCGACACCTGTTAACCCTGTAAATGCAACAGCCCCTGTCCCCATTGCTGCGCGTGACAGAAAGCTTCGGCGTGAAATACCATTGTGCAATACATGGCTTGTATATTGATCCATGACTTTGCTTTCTGGTGTTTTGTTCTTACTCATTTTCATACTCCTTCCACCCTGCGATTACCTGTGGTTATCATCATTAACAACACATTAAATGCGCTTATAACCGCATTGGATTTTTGTTTACCAGCTTAAGAATTTAGGGCTTTGCGGTAGCTTGATATTGTTCAAACTTCATCTCCCTTCTAAAATATCAAATATATGACATTTGATTGGTGAAATGTATGACATTTAATTTTGTAAGTACACTTTGTTGATATGAAGTTGTAAAAAGGGTCACAGATTCAGCTGTTTTCAGTGTGAGCTCACTAAAATAAAGTTTTAGCAACAAAAACTGTCTAGTTAATGTTGTTTTTTTATACTTATCTCGCTAGGAAGTAGCAATTATTTAACATCTTGGTCAGAGAGATATGTTATCGATGGCTCTCCTCAATAAATATGGATGTGATATTATTGAGTTTGAATAATTTTTAAGGGTTTATCTTGAGCAACTTCACTCCAATCAAGCAAGTAAAGGCCTCTGATGAGGTTTTCAATCAATTAAAAGCAGCTATTTTCGATAGTCAGTACCTTGCTGGTGACAAGTTACCTTCAGAGCGTGAACTGATCGAAACATTTAGCGTTAGTCGCACGGTAGTAAGAGAATCAATTAAGGCTCTAGAGGCTCATGGATTAGTTGAAATAAAACAGGGGGCAACCGGTGGCGCTTTTGTAAAGCAAATGACCTTCGAGCGCCTAACTACCGCAACAAAAGATTTGTTTTTTCTAAATCAAATGTCGTTCAAAGAAATTTGTGAAGCAAGACTTGAAATAGAGCCTATGGTTGCTCGGTTAGCAGCAGAAAAATGCACAGATGAATTTAAAGATTTACTTTTAGAGGCTTGTGCTAGAGAAAATGATTCACTGGAGTATCCTGAAACGGTTTCTTTGAGGAGCCAAGTTCATTACATACTTGCAGATATGTGTGGAAATCGTTTTTTGACAGCAATAGATAAATCTTTAATTCAATTAGTCGCAAAAATTGCACATAGAATTAAACCTGATACAGATGAAATTCATCCTGCTGGCCTGCATGACGATTTAGTTCAAGCAGTGATCAATCAAGATGCTGTTGAAGCTGAGAAATTAATGCATCAACATTTGAAAGAATTCTTGGATATATTACAAAAAATTGAAGCTGATTACAGAGAGCAGCATAGTTAGTATATTTTTTAAATTGAGGTTTGATTATCACTTACTATATATGTAATTAATTGAAATCTAAAATTAAGTTCAACACATAAAATATTACAAGTGATTTTTATTCTGGACATTATAAGCTTATGAATCTTTCCCAAATAGATTTAAACCTACTTTTCGTATTAAAGCATTTACTAGAAGAGAAGCACGTTTCAAATACGGCGATGTCATTAAACATGAATCAATCGTCAGTTAGTCGTACACTCCAAAAAATGAGAATGCTGTTTGATGATGAGTTATTGGTTCGTAAGAAATATGGCTATGAATTAACGCCAAAAGCCGAATCAATTAAGGATGATATCAATACTATTACTATCAATCTTGAAAAACTTATTCATAAGCAATCTTTTGATCCTAAAACAGTAAGTAACACAGTAAAAATTTATGGTTTACTTCCACAAATCAATACTAAGCTAGGCTTTCGTGAGCCGATTCTTCACAGCTTAGTTAAGGATGGCCGTCATGAATGTTTGAGATACTTTTTCTAATCAACATCAGTCAACTTAGACTGAATACTCTAAGCGGTTTTTGTCCAAAAGTGAGTTTGGAAGTGATCAAACTTTACAATCAAAAAGTCACGTTCTTGCTCATATAAATTATCAAGCGGTTACCTTATCACCGCTCATGAAAGCGCGAGTTTTTTCAATCTTTATTATGGTCGCACAGTAATAGCCAAACGAATTAACCTACCGGTGGTTATTCCAGAAAGACTCAAGTAGCCTGAGGCTACTTGAGGGAATTGAATGCTAATGGGTAACAATGAATCTGAGATCTAAATCGATTCATTGCCCTATCGATATAAAACTATATTAAGCCTGAATTTCAGCAGCCACGACAGAAATTTCAACCAGTAGGGCATCACGGGCCATTTTAGCGGCAACGCAAGCGCGTGCTGGCGCATAACCTTCAATCACCCATGCATCCCAAACCGCATTCATTTCAGCAAAATAAGACATATCTTTGACGTAAATGGTCGCAGATAACATATGTTTTTTATCGCTGCCAGCTTGCAGCAATAATGCCTCCACTTTATCCAACATGGTTTGGGTTTGTTCGGTGATGTCTTTAGTGGCATCTTGGCAAACTTGGCCGCATAAATAGATGGTGCCGTTATGTTTCACAATGCGGCTCATACGGGTTTTAGTTTCTATTCTTTCAATGCTCATTGTTATAAATACCTTGATATGTAATCTATTAATTCAGTCGATATTGATAATGACTTCAATAAAGTCATTATCAATGAACTCGAGGCTAAATAACAACTGAGAAAAACTCACTAATTAACCATTAATACTTCAATGGTGTGAGCAATCTAGCGAAACAGAGGCCATTAATTGACAATTGATTTACCAAAAAACTACACTTATTTCAATTGCATCAAAAAAGGCTAAATAAATTGCATATCAATGATTTGGAATTATTCATTGCCGTAGCAAAGCTTGGCAGCTTTTCAAAAGCAGCAGAATCTTTAGATACAAGGCGCGCATTAGTCAGTCGCAGAATTGCTGATCTTGAAAAACACCTTGGCGCACCACTGTTTGTTAGAACGACCCGAGCGATGTCACTCACCCCAAACGGCGAACAATTTTTAGAGCAAGTTGAACCCTTAGTTGATCAGTTGCGAAATGCTGCTCACATAATGCGAAATAAACAAGCCGAGGTACAAGGCCGAGTCAGAATTGGGCTGATCCCTTTTACTGACAGATTACTGGATAAATATATTGCTGAGTTCGTCGTCCAGTATCCTCAAGTTCAGTTAGACATCTTTATGATCAATGGCGGTTATAAAGAGTTAACTCGATTGGGTTTAGATTTTGTGCTCGATACAGGAGCATTAAATGACAGTAGTTTTATCGCTAAAAAACTGGGTTCATTAAAATTAAAGCTATTTGCTTCACCATTATATTTAGAAAAATCCGCAAAAATTACCCATGTGGATGATCTTCTACAGCATTCATTTATTGGCACTCGGTCAATTAATGGCATGGTTGATACACAATTAAAAATGGGCAATCAAACCATTGATGTTAAGTATAATATTGTCACAAATGAATTTAACTCTTTATACAGCTTTTGCTTGGCTGGCGCAGGGATCGCAATGCTGCCATATAGCATTGCTAACGATGCGATTTCATCGGGGAAACTAGTCAGTATTTTACCAGAAATTGAATCGACTCCTATTGATACGTTTTTAGTTTATCCAAGCAGAAAACACATGACCACGGCAGCGAAACTCTTCGCCAATACCATTATTGATATGGCTGCAACGCTTATCGAAACGGAGTCTGATTATTATGCTAATGGCATAAAAAAGACATAACGCTTATTGCGTTATGCCTTTTTTATTAATTCTGAGATATCAGTCCTGAGCGATAAAGACTAAGAACCGAAAAGCAGTAAAGCCGTTAACAACTAATGCTAACCATTAGAATGTATAATCTAGGGTTAAGTACACTTGCTGACTATTATCAATTGAAACGCCATTTTTATCGTAATCTTGCTCTAAATAGCGATAACCCAAGTCAGATGAAAAATGTTCATTCCACTGATAAGTCACACCAGCTTGCCCACCCCAAGTAAAATCAGCAGAGGCTTTACCCGCCACTTTATTGTCATTACCACCCGCAGTTACACCCATAAATAACTGGGTATTATTAGCCACTGGTATCATGTAGTCATAAGACACTAACCAAGAGTATTGTTCATGCTTGTAATCTTGATCGCCAATTGAAAACTTATCATCCATGTAGCTAAAAGTGCCTGTCACACGGTGATGTTCATTAATTAATACACCCGCTCGAACCTGGATAGGCAAACCATCAGTATCTTTGTTTACATCACCTTTAATAGTATCAGTTTGATAACCTGTTCCTGCGCCAATAAAATATTCAATATCGGCTGCTTGAGCATTCGTTAACATCATAGAAGAGCACAGTGTAGCCATTAATATCGTTTTCATTTTCATCAAATTCACCTCATCAAACACAGTAATAAAATAGGTTCTAGATATCGTTTTCAATCCAGATGCCATCACTTTACGTGGCACTAAAACAATTGAGAAGATGACAAAAAGGAGAATCTTAGTCCCTTTTTAAGAGACAATCACAGAATGTTACTCATGTTGCCATATTGATGCTAACAGGTGGTAAAACAATTAAATTTAAGATAAAACCTATTAAATATAGATAAATAATGAAAAATAAACATGCAACAGTTCAATTATTGATTCATTAAGCAGCCAATACTCTAATGCTTAATTGTCTCATTTTATGAACAAGTCAAACTACTGATATACCGCTACCTAAATAATAAATATCTGAATAGAATCGCCTCAACAATTATGAGGTATTCCATGAAAATTAATAAATTCGCTAAATTGACTCAAATCGCACTTGTTGTTGCACTTGCAAGCGGCTGCAGTAATGAAGCAAAGATTGAAACTAAGCCAATACAACCTGTTTCAGTTATCACTTTAGGTGAAAGCAATATTAGCCACGACTTACGATTCTCTGGCGTGCTAGAAGCACAAGAAAAAGCACGCCTCGCTTTTCGCGTGACTGGTACTCTCATCGAAATTAATGTAGCGCAGGGTGAGCGTGTCAATAAAGGACAAGTTATCGCAAGACTTGATCCACATGACTATCAAGTCAGAGTAGCTGAATTAGAAGGCCGCTTAACTGAAGCTAACGCCAGTTATGACCAAGCTAAAAATGAATTCGACCGAACCCAAATTGCCATTAATGGTAATGCTATGTCAGATATTAGCTTAGATCGCGCTAAAACAGGCATGACTCGCGCTAAAGCTGCCGTAACAGTTGTCGAGCAAAATCTAGAGCAAGCAAAAGATGCATTAGCTTATACCGAGTTAGTCGCGCCATTCAGCGGTATTATCGGCCAGCGTTCATTTGATAATTTTGAACAGGTTTCTCCGGGCATCTCGTTTGTGACATTGCATCAACCAGAAAAGCTTCAGGCGATTGTCGATATCCCTGAAACCATGCTTCAAGCATTTTCACAAGGTCAGGCAGCACTTGTTTTCACCGATAGTGCAGGCAATCTAGATAAGCAAGCAGCCATTAAAGGGACAGTGACTGAAATTGCCACTATTCCAGATCGCATTAAACGTACTTTTTCCGCAACAATTGCCCTTGATGAAAAGCAAGCAAACTTATACCCGGGCAAAGTCGTGAATGTTCGTATTGCCGATCAAACCATCGATCCAAATAGCATATGTTTACCTGCAGGAGCCTTAGTCAGCAGTCAAAACACTCCTCAAATAACCAAGATTGTTGATAACATCGCAAAGCGCGTTGATGTAGAAGTGATTAAGCAAGGTCGTAACGATATTTGTGTCACTGGTGACATCGCTAAAAATGATGTGGTTGTTGTCGCTGGTGGCGCATTTATTTATGACGGTAAGGCTGTTGAGAAAACCCTTCCAATGGGAGGCGTATTATGAACTTTGCCGAATTTGCCATAAAACAGCGCGTTTTTGTGTGCTTTTTTACGGTACTTTGCGTTATCGCAGGGATTTATTCTTACTTTGACTTAGGTAAATTAGAAGATCCTTCTTTTACCATTAAGACAGCTGTAGTCGTCACCATGTATCCAGGCGCATCTGCTGCTGAAGTCGAGAATTTAGTCACCGATAAAATTGAAACCAAGCTACAAGAAATGAGCTCGTTAAAAACATTACGTTCATTATCTCGTCCGGGTGTTTCGATGATTTTTGTCGATCTTAAAGACATTGTGGCTTCTGAAACATTACCACAAGAGTGGGATTTGCTCAGACGTAAAGTCGACGACGTTAAATTAATGCTGCCTTTAGAAGCACAGATTAACATCGTTCAAGATGAATTCTCTGAAGTCTATGGAATGCTATTTGCTATCAATAGTGAAGATGCTTCAGTACAACAACTTAAAGATTATTCAAAAGAGTTGCAGCGCCGCCTAAAAGAAGTTGATGGTATTAAAAAGATTGAATTACATGGTGTACGAGACCGTGTCGTCAACGTTGATATCAGTGATGAACGCATTGCTGAATCAGGCTTATCTGCTGCTCAAGTCTACAACCAATTGTCAAGCCAAAACTTACCCATTGATGCGGGTAGTTTTGACATGGGTATTGAACAAATACGCGTTGCGCAAACTGGCAGTTTCACTGATATTGAAGACTTAAAAAACCTCACTATTAAGTCAGGCGTAGGCTCACTATCAAGTGGACTCATACGCTTAGGTGATGTGGCAGATATTTATTACGATTATAAAACGCCTTCACTAACAGAAAGTCGTTTTAATGGTATTCCTGCTATTACCTTAGCAGTAAGCCCAGTTAACGGTATTAACGTGGTGTCTTTAGGCGATAGCCTTAAAGAAGTCATCGCTCAGTACCAATCAGAATTACCGCTCGGTGTGGACATTAGCACCATTGCCTTTCAACCTGATGAAGTCCATAAATCCATTACAGGTTTTATCAGCAACTTACTAGAAAGTATTGCCATCGTTGTCATTATCCTGATGATTTTCATGGGCTGGCGCAGCGCATCGATTGTCGGTGCAAGCTTATTAATGACGATTCTATTTACTCTCATTTACATGAACCTGGTTGGCGTAGACTTGCAACGGGTATCAGTCGGTTCATTCATTCTTGCTTTAGGTATGCTTGTGGATAACGCCATTGTTATCACCGACATGTTTAGCAGTAAATTGAAAGCAGGCAAAGAACGCTTTATCGCCGCTAAAGAATGTATTAATGAAACGTCAATGCCACTATTAGCCGCGACTGTGATTGCAATCATGGGGGCGACTCCGGTTGTATTCTCGACCACTGATGCTGCAGAGTTTGCGTTGTCAGTAGTGCAAATTCTTGCCAGTTCATTATTGCTGTCATGGGTTGTTGCCATGACGATTACACCATTGATGTGCTGGGCATTCATTAAAGCACCTGTTGAAACTGAAGAGAAAAAAGAAACGACAGCAGCTAAAAAGTTTAAAGCGGCTATCACCTGGACCGTTGCCAACCCTAAGTACACTATTGCGATTATCATTCCAGCGTTAATCATCACGTTAGTGGCTACGCCAATGGTTAAAGTGAACTTTATTCCGACATCGGATCGCGCCATGGTCTTTGTGGATTATTGGCTACCAAACGGCAGTCGTATTCAAGATGTTTCTGAAGACATGAAACAAATTGAGCAATGGTTATTAGCCCGCCCTGAAGTCGATAGTATTTCGACTTCTATCGGTGCGAGTGCGCCGCGATTTTCTGTCACTGTTGAGCCAGAACCGCTTGATGGCAGTTACGGTCAAATCCTGATCAATACCCATTCATTTGAAGATATTGAAACCTTAGTAGAAGAAGGTGACATTTGGTTATCAGAAACCTTTCCGCAAGCTCAGCCACGTTTTCGTGACTTAAAGCTGGCGACCTCTGATAAGTTTAGTATCGAAGCGCGTTTTTCAGGTAAAGATCCTTTAGTGCTTAAGCAGTTATCTGATCAAGCACAAATTATTCTCGACCAGCATCCACATACCCGTTATGTCCGTGATGATTGGCGTCAAGAAAGTAAGGTCATTCACCCAATCATTAACCAAGAGCAAGCCCGCCTTGCAGGAATCAACCGCACTGATATCGCGTTAGCAATCAAGCGTGCCAGTGACGGACTTCCTATTGGTCACATACGAGAATATGACACGTTAGTGCCTATTATGTTGAAGTCATCAAATGCGAGCTTAGATGATTTAGGCGACGTTCCAGTGAGATCGCTTCTAGGTCTTCATAGTGTGCCTCTATCTCATGTTGTAGATGGTTTTGAAGTTCGCGGTGAGCAAAGCATGCTTTGGCGTCGAGATCGTGTACCGACGATTACCGTTCAAGCGGGTGTATTTGGTGACACTATCGGTAATGTTCGCAATGAAGTAGCAACACAAATTGAAGCCATTGCACTGCCAGCCGGTTACAACATGGAATGGGGTGGAGAGTATGCTGATGAGCGTGAAGCGATTGATGACATTATGCTTCAAACACCTAAAGCCTTCTTAATTATGGTGATTATCCTAGTACTGTTGTTTAACGCGTTCAAACAACCAGCCATTATTTTGATCACCTTACCACTGGCCTTTATCGGCGTATGTTGGAGCTTAATCCTATTTGATAAGCCATTTGGTTTCATGGCGTTAGTGGGTGCCATTGCCCTATCAGGCATGATCATTAAAAACGGTATTGTACTGCTCGATCAAATCGAACTTGAGCGCAAAAATGGTGCCGCGCTAGATGATGCCATCATTAACTCGACACTCAACAGAACCATGGCGATTTCGATGGGCGCGCTGACGACTGCTTTAGGTATGGTGCCATTATTGAAAGATTTATTATTCGACCAAATGGCTGCAACCATTATTGGTGGCCTAGCCGTGGCCACAGTATTATCGCTCTTCATTATGCCAGCCTTATATAAATTGCTTTTCAAGCGCCAAGCACAACAGGAGTTAACTCATGAAAATGCGTAATATCTCATTAGTCATCGCCTTATTACTGGGCGGTTGTAGCATGACACCCGATTACAATGCGCCTGAATCTGTGGGATTAGATCAAGTGTATTTACATGCAGAAAATGCTGATAAAGCCGTCATTGAAAATGATTTGTGGTGGCAGAGCTTTAACGACCCACAACTTGATAGCTTGATTGCAGAACAAAACATTAGCATTCAAATTGCGGCGCAGCGGATTCAATCGGCGCAATCTTATGAAACCATGGTGTCGTCACTTAAGATCCCAACCGTCAGTCTTGGCGCAGGTGCATTTGATTATCGTTTATCTGAAAACGACTCATTGGCAGGCCCTGCCATTGGCGCTGAAATGATCGGCAAAGATCATAATGGCCTGATGGCTGGCGCTAATGTCAGCTGGGAAGTTGACTTGTTTGGTCGCCTTGATGCACTGAGTGATGCAGCAAGTATTCGCGTCCAACAAGCTGAAATACTCTCTCAAGGTGTAAACACCTTGATTACGGCTGATGTGGTACACAATTACTTGCAGTATCGTGGTGCTCAAGCGCGTTTAGCCATTGCTAAACGTAATATAAATGAGCAACAGCAAACATTAGAAATGGTGCAAAGCTTGGTTAACAGTGGCTTTGGTTCAGAGCTAGACTTAGCCAGTGCTCGTGCAGCATTAGCTAGCGTAACAGCAAGCCAAACATTATTTGAAACAGCTGAAAAGGTGCATTTATATCGAATGGCCACATTATTGGGTCAGCATCCTCGTGACATAATCAGTCATTTTGAAGCGGCGCCACTACCTACAGTAACAGGTCGAATCCCAACAGGGATGCCATCTGACATCCTTAAACGTCGCACAGATATAGCCTTAGCTGAACGAGAAATGGCGGCGATTAATGCAGAACTTGGTGCCAGTATTGCCAATCAGTACCCACAGTTTTACCTCACAGCAAGTCCAGGGGTGGTAGCAGAAAGCGCCGATGACTTATTCAGTTCTGACTCTGTAGGCTGGGCAGCAGGTTTTGGCGCAAAGTGGACCATATTTGATGGTGGCCGTAGCAGTGCAATGGTGGATATGCAGCAGTCGCGCTTCAAACAAGCCAGCCTTCGATATGAACATGCAGTGAATGCCGCGTTCAATGAGGTCGAAACCACGCTAATGAGTTACGGCAACAGCTTGCGTTTTTATCAGCAACTCAACATCGCAGCCGCTCAAACGGAAACGGCTGTTGAAAAAGCCAATAACTTATATAAAGCAGGCTTGATTGATTACATCCAAGTGCTTGATGCACAAAGACAAGCTAACACGATGCAAGATGCAGTGGTGGTTGCACAGCTCAATATTGCCAGCAATGTCATTATGGTGAATAAAGCACTCGGCGGCGATTGGAACGTGGCAAAACTAGAGTCAGTGACGTCAGATAAGGACAAAGACAAAGATAAGGAGTCTAGCCAAGTTAACTCAAGCGCTGATTGATTTTAGTCTGGGCAAGAAAAAATCCCCTAATGCATCATCTTAATGTGATGCTCAGGGGATTTTAACGCGCTCAAACCGTCTTTTGGGGTCATGCGCCAAACGATTCATTTCATTCTTAACTAATCACTGTTAGTTAATCGACTTAGCTAATCAACTTAGTTAATCGACTTGGTTAATCAACTTAGTCGATCATGCTTTAATCAATAGAAAGAGACTGCTCCTCAGCTTCCATATCATATGACCACATTTGATAAACAGGATCTGAACCATCATAAAACCACACCACAGCGACTAAGTTTTGTTGATGGTTTGCCACCAATAGTGCTTCAGATAAACTGCCTTCATCTAATGCACCACGTAATAAACACGATTCAAAGTTCACCGTAACCTCAGCACCATTTTGCTCAAATTGGTCACACAATGAGAAGTAACCTCGCTGGGTTGAATTAAGCGCCACATCAATCGCTAGCGTGAATGCCGCTTGTAAGTCAAAGTCTGCATCCACAACTAAGTCATCAATCGAAGTTGCTGGAGGCGTTGGCTCCGTTGGCGGTGTTTCAGGATCTGGGTCAACTGGCGTCTCAGGTGTTGTCGGGGTGGTAGGCGTCGTTGGTGTAGTCGGCGTCGTTGTCGTAGTCGTTGGTGTTGACGCTACAGGTTCTGGAGAACTATCGTCTCCCCCACCACCGCCACAAGCGGTTAATTGCGTCAGTAACATTGCCATTGCAACGCTAGTGCTTTTAATACCGAAACCTTGATTTTTCAGGTTTTTAGCTTGTTGAGTTAATGTTTTCATCGTATTCACCTTAAATTCCGTTTACTGCTTAATTGAGTTAAATTGATTTGCTGCAATAGCGTCATTAGTCTTTGAAAATTAACGAGTCAGATGCATTTAAATACCAATATGGCTTGGTTTCACCTGACTCATCTGCTGCAAACTCAATAAACTCAATATAAGCACTATCAACACGTTGGTTTTCTGCAGGATGCTGCCATGTATCTGGTACTTCTATTGCCCAGCTCATGCCATTTTCATCTTGGAAATAATGCCCTTGCGAAGCGGCAGAAGCATCGTCGTGCATGCCTAAAAAGCGCGTATCGAATAAGTCTGTTGGAGCTTTGTTTTTTAGATGAATTTCTAATTTACGACCCGGGTTTTGACCATCAGTAATATTTTTAGCCGCTAAACTATGGTCAGTTCCTGGGGTTGCAAAAATAAATGGGTCATAGGGAAACTCTGGCATATCATCAACATGAACAGAGTCAACAAAGGGTACGGTCATCTGCCAAGTTGCGCGGTACTGGGTGCCGCAACCTGGTTCGGTTCTAAAGTATAAACAGTCATTACCGGGTGTGGCGTGTTGCCATAAATCTTCACTGAATAACAACACTGCGTTAGTTTGGCCTGCTTCTAACGGCGAGGTGGTTTGTTTAACCCCTTGCATACTCCAGTCAATCGCAGACTCTTGCACATTACCGCGGCCAATATCAGGTAACTGCACCGCAAAACCATTGTGGTAGGCTGCACCCATTGCCACTAGCTGTGCATCAAACGCCACTCGGCGAACCATATCATTTTTACTAAACTGGCTAATACGTAGCTGCATGACCACATCGTTCATATCAAAATCGCCTTGATATGGGTATAAATCCTCATAAGCTAACGTGGTGTATTCAGAAGACGATGGGTAGTAGCTGATAGTGATACCGGTTTCGGTAACAGTAATTGGATAATCCTCTACCTCACCATCGCTCACACCACCTGTTGGCAGAATGTCCGCCACCGAACTGAGACGGAAGCGAGCCCATGTATCACCTGTTGTAGCCCAGTTTGGAACATCTATTGATAACGTAGTGGTACCCGCATTGACTGAACGCGCTGCAATAACTTTTTCATCAGTATCGAATTCGCCATTTTGGTTCCAATCAATCCAGCCATTTAAAAAGGCAGCATCGCCTTGGGTGGTGACAATCAACATGGCACTTTCACCAATCTCAAACCCTGTAGGCATGCTGATACCGTCATCATCATCAATGCCATCACTTTCATCATCAGAAAGTGGCGCTGGGTACCCATCGGATTCGTTGTCCACTAAGCTACCTAACGACATGCCGGCAACAATACCGTGGCGAGCACCATTTGAGTCAATCAAGGTGCCGTAGCTGTCAGGTGCGTCACCAAAGTCGACACTGTCACCCACCGGGACTTCAGCGAGCGCACAACGAGCACCATCATTAGAGGTTGATGACGGACCATAAGAGAAGAGTTCAGCTGCGGGGTTGTCACTATCAACGTTGACTTTATACACGTTACCGTCGCCATTGTTACTTAAATAAAGGTTACCGTCAGGGTCAAAAAATTGTGCACCAAAAGTAAAGCTACCACTGCTTTTAGTAATAACCGTTGCAATGGTTTCTGCTGCACCTGTGCTTGGGTCAATTTTGATTAATTTACCTGTACTCCCGTTAGTCACCGCATATAAAAAGCCGTTACTTGGGTGAAAGGCAAAATCGGTAATGGTGTATGTGGCGTTGGCTTTACTACCTGGGACAATGTTCATTGGGTTATCGTTACCATCAAGCGGGACAGTAAATAAGCCTTTATTTTTACGGTACCCGTACCATACGTTTTCGTTAATGGCGACGTCACCAACATAGAAATTTCCAGCTGCAGCAGCTGAACTGTCTTTTACGATAGTTAGTGGTTCAACTTGATAATCCTCACCCACTTTACCCACAGTGCCATGTTCATAATCCCAGCCATATAGATAATTATCTAGATAACTGAAACCCACACCATTAAGTGACTTAGTAAGCCCCATATCAGGTGACAATACGGTGTAACTACCTGTGCCTAATTCAACCCCGAAGGTTTTTGGCACACCCGATGGTGTTTGCACAATAAAGGCTTCAGTTGGACACGCTTCAAAAGCTTCGGCAGCATAGGTATTGGCACTAAACAATGCCATGCTAGTACCAATAGCAATGCTACTGAAGCTTAAAATTTTGATCATCTTAGCGTTCAAAGCATTGGCGTTTACGGTTTGTTGTGTCGGTATTTTCATATTGCATCTCGCTATTCATTATCAGGATGTAACTTGATAATGCACAGTGAGTGCCAACCTTAATTACCTAACAAATACAGAAGCTTAGTTGGTTTCTGGAATTATTTATTGTTTTATAAATGCATTCTGCAACGCATTCTGAATGTGAGAGTTTGTGATTTTTAAGGTTGAGAATGGTTTGAATTAGTTCGATATGTATTGTTCCAAACTTTGTTTGGATTAAAGTCGAGATTAAAGTCGTGGCGCTTCGCCCACACCAGACTAAAAGGGAGTGAACTGCGACTCCCTCTTAGAACACCCCGCAGCTCCGGCGAAATTTAAACAGCAAAATTTCCAACGGAGAATTATCCAGCTTTAGCCTTTGTTTGTAGCCTGCTTCGATAAGCTGCAAAAATCACTAACGCTTAC